>CANJKG010000218.1 GCA_947474775.1 Caulobacteraceae bacterium
TCCAGGGGCGGGATCAGGCCGTAGTTGATGTTCATCGGCTGGAAGGAGCCCTTGCCGGCCTCCAGATGGCCGCCGGTGATGTGGCCCACCAAGGCGCCCAGGGCCGTCGTGGGGGGCGGCGGGGAGAGCGCGTGCCCCAGGCGCTCGGCGGCGGCGAAGCGGCCGGCCAGCAGGCCCACGGCGGCGCTTTCCACATAGCCCTCAACGCCGGTGATCTGGCCGGCGAAGCGCAGGCGCGGGTCGGCCTTGAGCCGCAGGGAGGCGTCCAGCAGGCGCGGGCTGTTGATGAAGGTGTTGCGGTGCAGGCCGCCCAGCCGGGCGAACACGGCCTTCTCCAGGCCGGGAATGGTGCGGAACACCTCCACCTGGGCGGCGTGCTTCAGCTTGGTCTGGAAACCGACCATGTTCCACAGGGTGCCGAGGGCATTGTCCTGGCGCAGCTGGACGACGGCGTGGGCCTTCACCTGGGGATCGTGCTCGTTGGTCAGGCCCACCGGCTTCATGGGCCCGTGGCGCAGGGTCTCCCGGCCCCGCTCGGCCATCACCTCTATGGGCAGGCAGCCGTCGAAATAGGGGACATGCTCCCAGTCCTTGAACTCCGACTTCGGCCCGGCCAGCAGGGCGTCGATGAAGGCCTCGTACTGGGCCCTGTCCATGGGGCAGTTGATGTAGGCGGCGGCCTCGCCGCCGGGGCCTTCCTTGTCGTAACGCGACTGGCGCCAGGCCACCGACATGTCGATGGACTCCAAGGACACGATCGGGGCGATGGCGTCGAAGAACGACAGCTGGCCTTCGCCGGTGAGGTCCAGGATGGCGTCCGACAGGGCCGGCGAGGTCAGCGGGCCGGTGGCGATCACCACGCTGTCCCAGTCGGCGGGGGGAAGGCCGGCAACCTCCTCGCGGGCGATGGAGACCAGCGGGTGGGCTTCCAGGCGGGCGGTGACGGCGGCGGCGAAGCCTTCGCGGTCCACGGCCAGGGCGCCGCCCGCCGGCACCTGATGGGCGTCGCCGCAGGCCATGATGATCGAGCCCAGCCGGCGCATCTCGGCATGCAGGAGGCCCACGGCGTTGCCGGTCCAGTCGTCGGCGCGGAAGGAGTTGGAGCATACCAGTTCGGCCAGGCTGTCGGTCTGGTGGGCGTCGGTTCCGCGCACGGGGCGCATCTCGTGCAGGACGACGGGCACGCCGGCCTCGGCGACCTGCCAGGCGGCCTCGGCGCCGGAGAGGCCGCCGCCGATCACGTGGATGGGGGAGATGCTCATGCGCGGCTGATTAGCAACGATCGGCTTCTATCGCGAGCGGCCCCTTGCGCATGGCCGGTCGGACCCGCACCTTTGCAGCCAAAGGGGCGGCCGACTCGTTCTTCCGGACGAGCTGGACCAGGGAACAGGAATGAACCGTTTTTCGCCGAGCGAGGCCGCTCTCGAGGGGTTTCGGCTGACTCGGGAGCGTTGGAGTACGATCCTCACCTGGAGCGGCGTCTATTTCGTCGGGCTGGCGATCATCGCCATTGTCATGAGCCTGATCCTGGGCCCCAAGTTCATCGAGCTGGCCAAGCGGGGCGATCTCTCCGACCCCGAGGCCGTGGCCGAGCTGCTCAGCCAGTCCGGGCCCGCCTTCCTGCTGCTGGTGGTGATGGTGGTGGGGCTGATGTCGGTCCTCACGGCGGGAATCTACCGCATCATCCTGCGGCCCGAGGAGAAGGCGTTCGCCTATCTGCGGCTGGGCCCGGATGAGTTGAGGCTCACGGCGGTGAACCTGCTGCTGTTCGGCGTTGGCATGGCCTGCCTGGCGGTGGGCGTCGGGATCATCGGCCTGGCCATGCGCGCTGGCGGGGTGGCGGGCGAGGCGGTCGCGGCGGCGGCGGTGGCGGTCGTCACGGTCTGGATCGGGGTGCGGCTGTCGATGGCGACGCCCATGACCTTCAACATGAAGAAGGTCAGCCTGCAGTCGGCGTGGAAACTGTCGCGCGGATCGTTCTGGCGGCTGTTCGGCATGATCGTTCTGGCGGTGATCTTCTACATGATGATCCTGCTGCTGATCACCATCATCGGCCTGGCGATCGCGGCGGCCGGCGGCGGCCAGAAGGCGATGGCGGACCTCAGCCACCTGACCGCCAGCGCCGGCATCGCCCTGGTGGTCAGCGCCATCCTGCAACAGATCCTGTCGGTGCTGCAGCTGGTGATGATCTACGCCCCGTTCGCGGTGGCCTATGAGCAGCTGCACGGGGACGTCTCCGTCGATCCGCTGCGTCCCGCGCCCAAGTCCTCGACCAGCTGAGCGTGAGCGCCGAGGCCCCGACGATGCGGTCCTTCTCGGCCAGCGATGCGGCCCTCGATGGCCTACGGGTGATCCGCGAGCACTGGCGCCTGGTGCTCGGCTGGGCGGTGTTCCACCTGCTGGCGATCATCATCATGATCGTGGTCAGCGTGGTGATCGCGGTGGGCCTGGCGGAAGGCGGCGCGGGCGATCCGCGCACCGTCGGCGCCCAGGCCGGTGGGCTGATCAGCGTCCTTGGGGCCCTGCTCACCGAGACTCTGATCGCCGGCGCCTTCTACCGGGCCGTAATGCGCGGCGGCCCGCCCGGCTTCTTCCACCTGCGGATAGGACCCGATGAGCTGCGGCTGTTCGTCGTGGGTCTCGTCGGGCTGCTGATCTTCCTCGTCCTGTCGGCGGTGACCATGGCGGTGGGCGCGGCCGCGGGTGTCCTGTGGGGTCTTGCCGCCGCGGTGGCGGCGCTGGGGGCGGCGAGCTTGCTGCTGGCGCGCTTCTATCTGGCGGGGCCGATCGTGATCGCCGAGCGTCGCATCGGCCTGGGGCGGTCGTGGCGGATGACGCGTGGCTCCACCTGGCCGTTGGTGGGCGTCCTGTGGCTGGCGCTGGCGCTGGTGATGCTGATCAGCCTGACCCTGTGGCTCACCGTCGGCGTGGTGGCGGGCCTGTTCCTGGGCCTGCGCGGGTTCAGCGCCCTGTTCACCGGCGGGGAGGGCGGCTGGGTGTTCCCGCTGCTGCAGGTGCTCCTGCAGCTGGTGACCGTGCCGCTGACGATGGTGCTGTGGCTGGCGCCGACCGTGGCCGCCTATCGCGGCCTGAAGGCCGGGGAGTAGGAAAAAAATCAATGACGTCATGGCCGGGCCTGTCCCAGCCACCCATGATCTCCGTGCCCGAGGGTTTGCCGCGGCGGCGGCGTAGCCCTCCCCGCACTATCCGGCGTTCATGGGTCGCCGGGACAAGCCCGGCGATGACGATCAAAAAGAATGTGATGGGGGCGCCACCCTAGGCCCGCTTTCGCGCCGCCACGCGGCGGTCGCGGTGGCGTTGCAGCAGTTCGGCCAGGTAGCGGCCAGTCCAGCTGCGCGGATTGGCGGCCACCTCCTCGGGGCTTCCGGACGCGACGATCTCGCCGCCGCCGTCGCCGCCCTCGGGGCCGAAGTCCAGCAGCCAGTCGGCGGTCTTCACCACGTCGAGGTTATGCTCGATCACCACCACGGTGTTGCCCTGGTCGACCAGCTCGTGGAGCACCTCGAGCAGCTTGCGTACGTCCTCGAAGTGCAGGCCGGTGGTGGGCTCGTCGAGGATGTAGAGGGTCTTGCCGGTAGCGCGGCGCGACAGCTCCTTGGACAGCTTCACCCGCTGGGCCTCGCCGCCCGACAGGGTGGTGGAGGATTGGCCGACCTTGATGTAGCCCAGTCCCACCCGGCGCAGGGTCTCCATCTTCTCCCGCAGCGACGGCACCGCCTTGAAGAAGTCGGCGGCCTCCTCGACGGTCATGTCGAGGACGTCGGATATGCTCTTGCCCTTGAACAGGATCTCCAGGGTCTCTCGGTTGTAGCGCTTGCCGTGGCAGACGTCGCAGGTGACGTAGACGTCCGGCAGGAAGTGCATCTCGATCTTGATCAGGCCGTCGCCCTGGCAGGCCTCGCAGCGGCCGCCCTTGACGTTGAAGCTGAAGCGGCCGGGGCCGTAGCCGCGCGCCTTGGCCTCCGGCAGGCCGGCGAACCAGTCGCGGATCGGCTGGAAGGCGCCGGTGTAGGTGGCCGGGTTGGAGCGCGGGGTGCGCCCGATGGGCGACTGGTCGATGTCGATGACCTTGTCGAAGTTCTCCATCCCCTCGATGCGCTCGTGCGGGGCGGGCGCGTCGGAGGCGTTGTGCAGGCGCCTCGCGGCGGCCTTGTAGAGGGTCTCGATGGTGAAGGTGGACTTGCCGCCGCCGGAGACGCCGGTGATGCAGGTGAAGGTCCCCACCGGGATCTCGCCGGTGACGCCCTTGAGGTTGTTGCCGGTGGCGTTCACCACCCGCAGCATCTTCTTGCGGGAAAAGGGGCGGCGATCCTGGGGGGTCTCGATCTCGCGCGCGCCGGAGAGGTACTGGCCGGTGAGGCTGCGCGGCTCGGCCATGATGTCGGCCGCCGTGCCCTGAGCGATGATCTCGCCGCCGTGGACCCCGGCGGCGGGGCCCATGTCGATGACGTAGTCGGCGGCCAGGATCGCCTCCTCGTCGTGCTCCACCACCAGCACCGAGTTGCCGAGGTCGCGCAGGCCCTTGAGGCTTTCCAGCAGGCGGGCGTTGTCACGCTGGTGCAGGCCGATGGACGGCTCGTCCAGCACATAGAGGACGCCGGTGAGGCCCGAGCCGATCTGGCTGGCCAGGCGGATGCGCTGACTCTCGCCGCCGGACAGGGTGCCGGAGTTGCGTGACATGTTCAGATAGTCGAGCCCGACATTGACCAGGAAGCGCAGCCGGTCGGTGATCTCCTTCAGGATCCGCCGGGCGATCTCCATCTGCTTGTCGGTGAGCTGGCCTTCCAGGCCCTCGAACCATTCCTGGGCGTGGCGGATGGAGAGCTGGCTGACCTCGCCCACGTGCTTGCCGACGATCTTCACCGCCTGGGCCTCGGGCTTCAGGCGGTAGCCTTCGCAGGCCTCGCAGGGGGTCTCGGACTGGTAGCGGCCCAGCTCCTCGCGCACCCAGGACGAATCGGTCTCTCGCCAGCGGCGCTCGAGGTTGGGCAACACGCCCTCGAAGGTCTTGTTGACCTCGTACTTGCGGGCGTTGTCGTCATAGA
>CANJKG010000219.1 GCA_947474775.1 Caulobacteraceae bacterium
CGCCCCGCCGTGATACCCAGGAGCCGTGTCCACCCGCTCCACCGTCGAGTTCCTGAAGACCGAGACCGGCGCCGGCCTGCTGCTGGCGTTCGCGGCCGCCCTGGCCATCGCCTGGGCCAATTCCCCCTGGACTGACACCTACGCCGCCTTCATCGGCCACCCGGTCACCGTCCAGGTCGGACCGTTCCTGGAGACCATGTCGGTGCTGGGCTGGGTGAAGACCGGCCTGATGCCGATCTTCTTCTTCGTGGTGGGTTTGGAGATCAAACACGAGATCCTGCGCGGCGAGCTCTCCAACCCCCGCCGGCTGGCCCTGCCGCTGCTGGCGGGCCTGGGCGGCGTGGTCGTCCCCGCCGCCATCTACCTGGCGCTCAACGCCGGTCCCGACGGCGCGCCGCAGGGCTGGCCCACGCCGGTGGCCACCGACATAGCCTTCGCCCTGGCCGCTCTGGCGGTGGTGGGGCCGCGCTTGCCGCCCGCCCTGCGGATCTTCCTGCTGACGCTCGCCATCGCCGACGACCTGGCGGCCGTGGCCCTGATCGCGGTGGTGTTCAGCCATGACCTGCGGCCCTGGATGCTGGGCGGCGCACTCTCGACCCTGCTCGTGATGCTGGCCATGGGCCGCTGGCGAGGCGCGCCTTACGTCTTCTACGCCCTGGGTGGCCTGCTGCTCTGGGGCTTCATGCTCAAGTCGGGGGTGAACACATCCCTGGCCGGCGTGGCGGCGGCCTTCGCCATTCCGCTGGAGCCCAAGCGGCCCGGCCAGCCCGGCGTCCTGCAGGAGACCATGGAGGCCCTGCACCCCTATGTGGCCTTCGTGATCCTGCCCCTGTTCGCCTTCACCGCCGCCGGCTTCTCCCTGCGCGGGCTATCCTCGCAGGAGGCGGCGGCCCCGATCGCTCTGGGCGTGGCCCTGGCCCTGTTCCTCGGCAAGCAGATAGGGGTGTTCGGCGCCGCGGCCCTGGTGATCGGCCTGAAGCTTGCGCGGCGGCCGACGGGCGCGAAGTGGCTGGAGCTTTACGGCGTCTCGGTGCTCTGCGGCATCGGCTTCACCATGAGCCTCTACATCGGCGCCCTGGCCTTCCCGGAGGACGGCGCGCTGACTCAGGCGCAGGTACGCCTGGGGGTGATCGGAGGCTCGCTGGCTTCCACCGTCTACGGCATGGCCATCCTGGCCTGGGCCCAGGCCAGGCGGCCGCGGGAGTACTAGCCTCCCATCACCGCCTTGGTCTCGAGGAATTCGGCGAAGGCGTATTCGCCCCACTCGCGGCCGTTGCCGCTCATCTTGTAGCCGCCGAAGGGCGCGTTCATGTCCCGGCCGCCATTGATCGACACCTGCCCCGCCCGCAGCCTCGCGGCCAGCTTGCGGGCCTTGTCGATGTCGGCGCCGTTCACATAGGCCGCCAGGCCGTACTCGGTGTCGTTGCCGATCCGCACCGCCTCGTCCAGGTCGCCGTAGCCCATGATCGACAGCACCGGCCCGAAGATCTCCTCGCGCGCTATGGTCATGTCGTTGGTGACATTGGCGAACACCGTCGGCCGCACGTAGTGGCCCTTGTCCAGGCCCTCCGGCCGGCCGGTCCCGCCGGCGACGACGGTCGCCCCCTCATCGATGCCCTTCTGGATCAGGCCCTGGATCTTGTCCCATTGCACCTTTGAGACCACCGGCCCGATGAAGGCATTGCCCGTAGGGGCGCCCACCGTCACCGACTCCGCCGCTTCCTTGGCCGCCGAGATCGCCTCGGCCATCCGCCCCGCCGGGACCAGCATCCTGGTCGGCGCATTACAGGACTGGCCGGAATTGACCATCATGGCCTTGACCCCGTTGCTCACGCTCTTGGTCATGACCTCGTCGTCCAGGACGATGTTGGGGCTCTTGCCGCCCAGTTCCTGGTGCACCCTCTTGACGGTGGGCGCGGCGGCCTTGGCCACCTCGACGCCCGCCCGCGTGGAGCCGGTGAAGGACACCATGTCCACGTCCGGATGGCTGGACAGCGCCGCGCCGGCGGTGGGGCCATCGCCCTGGATCATGTTGAACACGCCCGCAGGAACGCCCGCGGCCTGCATGATCTCGGCGAAGATCTGCGCCGAGAAGGGCGCCACCTCCGACGGCTTCAGCACCATGGTGCAGCCGGTGGCCAGCGCCGGCGCCACCTTGCAGGCGATCTGGTTCAGCGGCCAGTTCCACGGCGTGATGAAGCCGCAGACCCCGATCGGCTCCTTGAGGATGGTGGTCGAGCCCTGATCGTCCTGGAACTTGTAGTCCTTCAGCACCTTCACCGCGGTCATGAAGTGGCCCAGACCCACCGGGACCTGAGCCTTCTGGGCCAGGTAGCCCGGCGCGCCCATCTCCTCGGTCACCGCGTCGGCCAGGTCGCCGTGGCGCTTCTGGTATTCGGCGATGATGCGCTCCAGCAGGTCCAGGCGCTCCTCGCGGCTGGTGAGGCTATAGGTGTCGAACGCCTTGCGTGCGGCCTTCACGGCGCGGTCCACGTCGGCGGCCGAGGCCAGGGCGATGCGCCCGGCGATCTCTTCCGTGGCGGGATTCTCGACGTCGAGGGTCTTCAGCGCGGCGGGATCCACCCACTCGCCGTCGATGTAGAATTTCAGGTAGTCGCGCATAAAGAACTCTCCTTGGGCGAGCTTCCTCTAGCGTCTACCCGGGCGGCTTTCAAACCTGATGCGCGAGCTTCTGGCCGGCCACGGGGCTGCGCGCCTTAATGATCCAGGGCCTAAGCACTGAACCGATGTAGAGGTCCTTCATATCGGCCCCGCCCCAACTGACATTGGTGGGCTTGCCCATGATTGTCCCGTCGGGATCGTCGATCACCGTCACCACCTCGCCGGCCGGCGTGATCGCCACCACCCTGTTGGCCATGGTCAGGGTGACCCAGAGGTTGCCCTCCACGTCGAATCCTATGCCGTCGGTGCAGCCCAGGGTGAGCGGGTTCTCCAGGGGATCGTCCGGATTGCGCCGTGCGCCCAGCTGCGGCCCGTAGCGCTCCGCAGGGCCAAGGGTCTCGCCCTCCAGGATCGGCAGGCGCACCACGTCCGAACCGGCGGTCTGGGCGCAGAACAGGAAGCGCCCGTCGTCCGACATGGCCAGGCCGTTGGCGAACAGCAGGCCCTCGGCGACGACCGAAGCCGATCCGTCGGGCCGCAGCAGATAGATGAAGCCGTCGGCGCGACCGTCGCGCGCCGCGCTGGCGAAATCGCCCGCGCTGGAGTGCGAGCACCAGATGTTCCCGGCCCGGTCGATCAGCGGATAGTTGGAGGCGGTCAGCCTGCGCCCTTCCACCTCCGCCAGCAGCACCTCGCGGCGGCCCGTGGCGAGATCCAGTCGCTCCAGCGGCCCCGGATCCCCGGTATGGGCACCATAGTTGGCGATCACGATCCGGCCCTCCAGGTCGATGTTGATCCCGTTGGGCGCGCCTGGGGCGGCAGGGCCCAGGCGGCGCAGGGAGCCGTCCGCCAGGATCTCGGCGACCGCGGCCGACTTGTCCGAGGCGAAGACCCGTCCGTCGCGGGCCACCACCACGTCCTCGGGACGGTTCACGCCCTCCCCGACCTTCTCCAGGGCCGGCAGCGGTATCGTCGACAAAGGCATGGCGTCTTCCTCCCGCTCGGATCGTTGGCGATCTTCCTCCCGGGCCGGCGTCGCCACAAGCCGGTTGCCGGGCAGGCGCGGCCTCGCTAAAGCCCACCCACAGGTTTCGGGAGACCCCCATGATCGGCATCGGCGCTATCGCCCTCTTCATCATCGTGATCGCGGCGCTGAACGTCTACGAGTTCGGCCGCCTCGACTGACTTGAGCGGGAAGCCTGCGCATGGCTAGCCGCGGCGCCGCCCTGATCACCGGCGGAGCCCGGCGCATCGGCCGGGCGCTGGTGGTGGCCGCCGCCGACGCCGGCTTCGACGTCGCCATCCATGTCCGCGCCGTGGACGACGAGGCCGAGGCCGCCGCCGCCGAGGTGCGCTCGCGCCGCCGCAGGGCCGTCATCCTCACCTGCGACCTGCGCCAGGAAGCTGCCAGCGTCGCCCTGGTCGGCCAGGCCGAGGCCGAGCTGGGCCCCGTCACCCTTTTGGTCAACTCCGCCAGCGTGTTCGAGAACGATGGCGTCTCCGACATGAACCGGGCCTCCTGGGACCTGCACATGGAGACCAACCTGCGCGCGCCCCTGGTGCTGGCCCAGGTGTTCGCTAGGCGGCTGCCGGCCGATCGCGAAGGCCTGATCGTCAACATCCTCGACCAGCGCGTTTGGCGCCCAACGCCGGAGTTCTTCTCCTATTCGCTCAGCAAGGCCGCGCTGTGGGAAGCCACCCGCACCCTGGCCCAGGCGCTCGCGCCCCGCATCCGCGTTAACGGCATCGGCCCCGGCCCCACGCTGCAATCCATCCACCAGGACCCCGCCGACTTCGCCGCCGAGGCCCGCTCCACCCTGCTCGGCCGTCCCGTGCCGCCCTCGGAAATCGCCGGCGCCCTGGCCTACCTGATCGACGCGCATTCCGTGACCGGCCAGATGATCGCCGTCGACTCCGGCCAGCACCTGGCCTGGAACCCCTGATGGCGCCTGTCCCGCCTACCGGCGACGATCTCCAGGTGGTCTCCAGCAAGGTCTTCGTGCAGGGCCTGAAGATCCAGGCCGAGATCGGCGTCTACCCCCACGAGGTCGGCCGGGTGCAGCCCCTGGTGGTCGACGTCGAGCTTGACGTGCCCACCGCCGGCGCCGTGAAGCTGTCGGAGACCCTCAACTACGAGACCATCCTGGCCGCCGCCCGCAATATCGCCGCCCAGGGCCACATCGCCCTGGTGGAGACCTTCGCCGAGCGCCTGGCGAGAGCCTGCCTGGCCGACCCGCGGGTGAGCCGCGCCCGGGTGCGGGTGGAGAAGCCGCTCGCGCTATCCCCCGACGCCGTGGCCGCCGGGGTGGAGATCGTCCTGGCGCGGTCCTGAAACTCACGCCCTTCCCTTCGGCGGGCGCCGGGCCCACCTCTAGGGGTGAAGTGCGAGGAACCTGCCCATGACAAGCGACCCTGTGGACTATGCGCCGGTGGAGGACCGC
>CANJKG010000220.1 GCA_947474775.1 Caulobacteraceae bacterium
GCGGATCTTGCGGCCTTCCTCGGTGCGGATCGGGATGTTCTGCAGGTTGGGGTCGGTCGAGGCGAGGCGCCCGGTTGTGGCCGCCGCCAGGGAGTAGGAGGTGTGGACGCGCCCGGTCTTCGGGTCGATGGCCGCCACCAGATTGTCCGTGTACGTCCCCTTCAGCTTGGAGAGCTGGCGCCAGTCCAGCAGGACGCGCGGCAGGTCGTGGCCCTGGGCGGCCAGGTCCTCCAGCATGGAGGCGTCGGTGGACTGGGCGCCGGTGGCGGTGGTGCGGCCCGAGGCGAGGCCCATCTCCTTGAACAGGATCTCGCCGATCTGCTTGGGGCTGCCGAGGTTGAACGGGCGGCCGGCGAGCGCGTGGGCCTCGAGCTCGAGTTCGCCCATGCGCACCGAGAAGTCGTTGGACAGCACCCGCAGGCGTTCGGGGTCCACCTTCACCCCGGCCAGCTCCATCTCCACCAGCACCTTGGGCATGGGCCGCTCGCAGGTCTCGTAGACCGTGAGCAGGTGCTCGTGGGACAGGCGCGGACGCAGATGCTCGTAGAGCCGCAGGGTCACGTCGGCGTCCTCGGCCGCGTAGCAGGTGGCCTCGGTCAGGGGCACGTGCTTGAAGCTCTTCTGCGCCTTGCCGGTCCCGGCCACGGTCTTGAAGCTGATCGGCTGGTGGTCGAGGAGGCGCTGGGACAGGTCGTCCATCCCGTGGCTTTTATGCAGGCCGCCTTCCAGGGTGAAGCTGAGCAGCATGGTGTCTTCGATGGGCCCGACTTCGATCCCGTAGCGGGAGAGGACGGCCATGTCATACTTGGCGTTCTGGGCCACCTTCAGGACCGCGGGGTCCTCCAGCAGGGGCTTCAGGCGGGCGATCACCTCCTCGCAGGGGATCTGGCTGAGGTCGGCCTTGTCCTCGAAGTCCAGGCCGCCGTCGCCCTCGTGCTGGTGGCCCACGGGGATGTAGCAGGCTTCGCCCGGCGCCACGGCGAGCGAGACGCCGCAGAGGCCGGCGCTGGAGGCCGACAGGGCGTCGGTCTCGGTGTCGAAGGCGATCAGCCCCGCCGCGCGCGCCCGGGCGATCCAGGCGTCGAGAGCGGGGAGGTCGCGGACGCACTGGTAGGTGGTGACGTCGATGGCGCCGTGCGCCGGCGCCTGGGGGGCGCGGCCCTCGGGAGCGGGCGTGGCGGCCGGCGCGGGAGCGCCCCTGGCCTCGGCCACCCGGCGGGCGAGCGTGCGGAACTCCATCTGGTCGAGGAAGGCGGCCAGCTCGTCGCCGGGCTCGCGCACGGCCAGGTCGTCGATGGGCTCGGGCAGCGGGGTGTCGCAGTCCAGCCGCACCAGTTCGCGCGACAGCCGGATCTGGTCGGCGAAGTCGATCAGGGTCTGGCGGCGCTTGTCCTGCTTGATCTCCGAGGCGCGGGCCAGGAGCGTGTCGAGGTCGCCGTATTCCAGGATCAGGGCCGAGGCCGTCTTGATGCCGATCCCCGGGGCGCCGGGGACATTATCCACCGAATCGCCGCAAAGCGCCTGCACATCGACGACTTTATCCGGCGGAACGCCGAATTTCTCGACAACCTGTTCAGGCCCGATCCGCAGGTTCTTCATGGTGTCGAGCATGGAGACCCGCTCGCCCACCAGCTGCATCAGATCCTTGTCGGAGGAGACGATGGTCACCTCGCCGCCCATGTCGCGCACCTTGCAGGCGTAGGCGGCGATCAGGTCGTCGGCCTCGTAGCCGGGGAGTTCCAGGCTGGGGACCCCGAACGCCCGGGTGGCGTCGCGCACCAGGGGGAACTGCGGGATCAGGTCCTCCGGCGGCGGCGGGCGGTGGGCCTTGTACTTGTCGTAGAGCTGGTTGCGGAAGGTCTTCTCCGAGTGGTCGAAGATCACCGCCAGGTGGGTCGGCGCATCGGCCTGGGCGCGCATGTCCACCAGGAGCTTCCACAGCATGTTGCAGAAGCCGGCCACCGCGCCCACGGGCAGGCCGTCGGTCTTGCGGGTGAGCGGCGGCAGCGCATGGAAGGCGCGGAAGATGAAGCCCGAACCGTCCACCAGATAGAGGCGGATGGCGGGGCCGTCCTGGGTGTGATCGCGGGGGATGTCGCCCAGGAGTTCCGGCGCGGCGTCGAGGGTGTCGCTCATGGGGGCAGGATAGGCGCTGTAGGCTCCAAGGTCACCCGCCGCCGCATCCCCGATCGCGGCAGAACCGCGCCCTTGCGTCGGCCTTGATCGCCGCCACCTGGGCCAGCACCCATTTTGGCGACACGCCCTTGAAGGCGGCGTCCATGAACTTGCCGGGATCGACCGGCGGCGGGCCGTCGAGCATGGCCTGGAGTTGCGCGGCGGAGTTGCGGGCGGCCAGCTCCAGGGCCGTGGCCTCCTGCATGGCCGGCAGGCCGGCGGCGATGGCGTCCTGCGTCGCACGCCGGGCGTCGGCCAGGGCCGGCGGGCTCTCGCCCGGGCCTGGCGCGTCGGGAAACACCTGCAGGGCGTAGGCGCTCACCTTGGCGGTCAGCCAGTCGGTGGGGATGACCCGGGCGACCACGGCGCGGGCCAGGGCCCTGCGGTCGTCGGGGCTCTTCGGCGGGCGATAGCCACGGCTCTCCACGGCCTGGCTGTCCTGCGGGACCTTGAAGCGGATCGGGATGTCCACCGGCGGGGGCTGAGCTCCCTTGGCCTGGCGGAACCGGAAGGCCCCGCTGATCCGCAGGGCGGCGTGACCGAAGCCCAGGCCGGCAGGCGCCTCGCTGGTCACCGCGCAGTCGCGGGCGCGGCCGTCGTCGCCCACCTGGCAGCGGACGGTGGCGCGGCCCTCGACGCCGATGCCGGCGGCGGTAGGCGGAAAGGCGTCGGCCATCGCCTTCTCGTCGGGCGTCCGGACGAGCCGCGTGTCATCGGCCGCCGCAGCCGGGCCCGCGACCATGGCGACCGCCGCCATCATCCAGATCGTCGCTGCGCGCACGTCGTCCTCCGCGATCCCCCAGCATCTCGCTTCGCGGCCTCCCGCGAAACCCTGTAAGAGCGGCCTCGTGACCGCCATGGCCCTGACCCGCCTGACCCTGACCGACTTCCGCTCCTACGCCCAGGCCGACCTGGCGCTGGCGGGCGGGCCGGTGTTCCTGGTGGGACCGAACGGGGCGGGCAAGACCAACCTGCTGGAGGCCGTCAGCCTGCTGATCCCCGGGCGCGGCCTGCGCGGGTCGGGCCTGGCCGAGGTGGGGCGCCGCCAGCCGGGGGAGGCCCGTGGCCGCGCCTGGGCGGTGGCAGCCGTGGTCCGCGCCGGCGGCGAGGAGACGCGGGTGGGCACCGGCGTCGCGGAGGCCGGCGCCTCGCGCCGCACCGTGCGGCTGGAAGGCGAGACCGTGCCGCCCGGCCGGCTGGCCGACCACCTGCGGCAGGTTTGGCTGACCCCGGCACAGGACCGGCTGTTCCTTGAGGGCGCCGGCGAGCGGCGCCGCTTCTTCGACCGGCTGGTGTTCGCCGGACTTCCCCGCCACGCCGCGCACGCCGGCGCCTACGACAAGGCCCAGCGCGAGCGGATGCGGCTGTTGGTGGACGGCCCAGCAGACGCCGCCTGGCTGGACGCCCTGGAGGCGCGCATGGCCGAGGCCGGCGCCCTGATGGCCGATGCGCGGGCCACCACGCTTTCCGCCCTGCAGGCCGAGATCGACGGCCGGGGCGAGCGGCCGTTCCCGCAGGCTGCCTTAAGCCTCACCGGCGAGTGGGAGCAGATGGCCGGCGCGGGCGCCTCCATCGCCGACGTTGAGGGGAAACTGGCCGCCGCGCTCGCCGCCGCCCGCGACCGCGACGCCGCCGCCGGCCGGGCGCTCACCGGCCCGCACCGGGGCGACCTGGCGGTAATCCACGCCGAAAAGGACCGTCCGGCGGCGGAATGTTCGACCGGCGAGCAGAAAGCCCTGATCCTGAACCTGGTTTTGGCCCAGGCGGCGCGTCTGGCGCGTGCAGAATCAGCGCCAGCCCCTATATTATTGCTGGATGAGGTGGCAGCGCACCTGGACCGCCGCCGGCGGGCCGCGCTGTTCGACGAGATCACGGCGATGGGGCTCCAGGCCTTCCTGACCGGAACCGACGAGCACCTGTTTGAGGACCTTAGAGGCCGCGCCCAGGGCGTCCGTGTGGACGCTTCCGGCCTGGCCCCGCTGGAAGGCGCATGAGCGAAGACAACGAGACGATCCCCGAGGCTCCCGAATCCAACGGCCAGGCCGAATACGGCGCGGAGAGCATCAAGGTCCTGAAGGGCCTGGACGCGGTGCGCAAGCGGCCGGGCATGTATATCGGCGACACCGACGACGGCTCGGGCCTGCACCACATGGTCTATGAGGTGGTGGACAACGCCATCGACGAGACCCTGGCCGGCTGGGCCACGCGGGTGGAGGTGATCCTCAACGCCGACGGCTCGGTCACCGTCACCGACGACGGGCGCGGCATCCCGGTGGACATCCACGAGGGCGAGGGCATCTCGGCGGCCGAGGTAATCATGACCCAGCTGCACGCCGGCGGGAAATTCGACCAGAACTCCTACAAGGTCTCAGGCGGGCTGCACGGCGTGGGCGTCTCCGTCGTCAACGCCCTGTCCGAATGGCTGAAGCTGAAGATCTACCGGGGTGGCAAGTCCTACGAGATGGAGTTCCGGCATGGGGATTCCGTGGCCCCGCTGAAGGAGACCGGCGTCGCGCCGTTGCGCGAGAACGGCGAGCCTCTCTCAGGGACAGAGGTCACCTTCATGCCGTCGACCGACACCTTCGCCTTCATCGACTTCGACCGGAAGACGCTGGAACACCGGTTGCGGGAACTGGCCTTCCTGAATTCCGGCGTGACCATCTGGCTGAAGGACAACCGCGAGGCCGAGCCGTTCGTGGAGGTGATGCACTACGACGGTGGCATCGAGGCCTTCGTGCGCCACCTGGACAAGGCCAAGACCCCGCTGCTCAAGGCGCCCATCGTGGTGCGCGGCCGGCGCGAGAACGTCGAGCTGGACCTGTCGCTCTGGTGGAACGACGGCTACCACGAGAACGTCCTGTGCTTCACCAACAAC
>CANJKG010000221.1 GCA_947474775.1 Caulobacteraceae bacterium
AGGGCGGCGGACAGGTGGCCGCGAGCTTCCTGCGCTGCGATATGGTGGACCGCCTGGAGTGGTTCCGGGCCCCGATGGTGATCGGCGGCGAGGGCCGGCCGGCGGTGGGGGCGCTTGCGGTCCTGGCCCTGACGGACGCGCCGCGTTTCCGGCGGGTCGAGGTGAGGGAGCTTGGGCACGACCTCTGGGAGCGCTACGAGAAGCCTTAATGTTCACCGGCATCATCACCGACGTGGGCCGCGTCCGCGCCGTCCGCGACACCGACCGGGACCGCCGTTTCGAGATCGAGACGCGGTTCGACCTCTCCACGCTGGAGATCGGGGCCTCTGTCGCCCACGCCGGCTGCTGCCTGACCGTGGTCGAAAAGGGCGAGGGCTGGTTCGCGGTGGAGGTCTCCGGCGAGACCCTGGACGTTACCACCCTTGACGAATGGCAGGTCGGCCGCCGGGTGAACCTGGAGCGCGCCGCCCGCGTGGGCGACGAGCTGGGCGGCCACATCGTTTCCGGCCATGTGGACGGCGTGGGCGAGGTGACCTCGGTGGCGGAGGAGGGGGGCTCCCACCGGGTGCGGGTTCGGGTCCCGAAGCCGCTGCACCGCTATGTTGCGCCCAAGGGCTCGATCACGGTGGAGGGCGTGTCGCTCACCGTGAACGAAGTGGAGGACGACGTGTTCGGTGTGAATCTGATCCCCCACACCTGGGATGTGACCACGTTGGGCGAGCTTGAACCCGGCCGCAGGGTCAACTTGGAGATCGATATGCTGGCGCGCTATCTCGCCCGCTGGCGCGAAACCGCCTAAAGGCTTCTGTCCCAGCCGCCGCAGAGGGCGCTCCGCCATGAGCACCGAAGAGAAAATCCGCATCCTGATCGTGGAGGCGCGCTTCTATTCCGACCTGGCCGACGCCTTGCTGAAGGGGGCGACCGACGCCCTGGACGCCTTCGGGGCGGAGTATGACGTGATCACCGTGCCGGGCGCGCTGGAGATCCCCGCCGCCATCGCCTTCGCGGAGGAGGCTTCGCACCGGCCGGTGGGCGCGGCCTATGACGGCTATGTCGCCCTGGGCGCGGTGATCCGCGGCGAGACCTATCACTTCGAGATCGTGTCCAACGAAAGCGCGCGGGGGATCACCGACCTGACGATCGGCAAGCGCCTGTGCATCGGCAACGGCATCCTCACCGTCGAGGACGAGGAGCAGGCCTGGGCGCGGGCCAAGCCGAGCGAGGGTGACAAGGGCGGCGGCGCCGCGCGCGCGGCGCTGACCATGGTGGCGCTGAAACAGCAGCTGGTCGGCGGAAAGCGATGAGCACCCGCCAGGCGCGCTCGGTCGCCCGGTTGGCGGCGGTGCAGGCGCTGTACCAGATGGAGGTATCCAGCGCCGGCGCGGAGACCGTGATCCGCGAGTTCGCCGACCACAGGTTCGATCGCGCCCTGCCGGACGAAACTGGCGAGGGCCCGACCCTGGCCGCCGCCGACGAGGGTTTCTTCGCCGATCTGGTGCGGGGCGTGGTGAAGCACCAGAAGGGCGTGGACGCCGCCATAGCCCGGCGGCTGGCCACCGGCTGGCGGCTGGAGCGGATCGACGCGACGGTGCGGGCCATCCTGCGTTCGGGCGCCTATGAGCTGGCGCACCGGGACGACGTGCCGACCGAGGTGGTGATCGACGAGTATGTCGAGTTGGCGAAATCCTTCTTCGAGGGCACGGAGCCGGGATTCGTGAACGGCGCCCTGGACGCGGTGGCCCAGGATGTCCGGCGCGGGTGAATTCGACGACATCGCCCGGCTGTTCCGACCGCTGACCGGCGGGGCGGCGGGCGCCTTCGATCTCCTGGACGATGCGGCGGTGATCGCCTCGCGGCCGGGCTTCGACCTGGTGGTTACCAAGGACGCGGTGGTCGCGGGGACGCACTTCCTCCACGACGACGACCCGGCGCTGGTCGCGCGCAAGTTGCTGCGGGTGAACCTTTCGGACCTCGCCGCCAAGGCCGCCGAGCCGTTCGCGGCATTCCTGGCGGTGGCCTGGCCGGTAGATTTCGGACCTGACCGGCGGGCCGCCTTCGCCGCCGGCCTGGGCGAGGACCTCAAGGCGTTCGGCGTCGCCCTGATGGGCGGGGACACGGTCTCGACGCCCGGGCCGCTGACCGCCAGCCTGACGGCCCTGGGCTGGGTCCCGGCCGGCGGCATGTTGCGTCGGAGCGGGGCCCAGATCGGTGATCAGCTGCTAGTGAGCGGGACCATCGGCGACGGCGTTCTGGGGCTGGCGGCGGCGCGGGGGGAACTGGCCGACCCGGATGGGTGGCTGGCGGGGCGCTATCGCCTGCCGACCCCTCGGCTGGACCTGCGGGAGGCGCTGCGGACCTACGCCACGGCGGCGGCCGACGTGTCGGACGGGCTGGTGGCCGACGCCCGGCATATCGCTGAAGCCAGTGGCGTGGGCCTGAGTATCGATCTGGACAGGCTGCCCCTTTCAGCGCCGGCGCGGGGCTGGCTGGAGGCTCAGGCCGATCGGCGCGCCGGCCTGCTGCGCCTGGCCACCGGAGGCGACGACTATGAGATCGTCTGCATGGCTGGAGCGGGCGAGACGCCGCCCGGGTTCACCGCGATTGGCCACGCGGTGGCAGGACCCGAGGTGCGGGTCCATGTGTCCGGATGGATGATCGACCCCGGCAAGGGTGGCTGGCGGCATCATTGACCGGAACCGCCACGCTTGTTCTGGTGTTGGCTTAACGGACGCAATCCGGCGTCGACGGATCAATCCATGCAAAGGCCCGCTGGGCTCCTGTCGCTGGCGACTGCTACGGCGCCCCATGAGATGCGTCAGACTGACGTGGCCCTGGCCGCCGCGGCCCTGTTCGAGACCCGCTTCCCGCAGTTCCAGCGCATGGCGCCGGTGTTCCAGACCGCCGGGATCGACGCGCGCCAGTCGGTCATGCCCATGGAGTGGTACCTGGAGCCCCGCGATTGGCCGCAGCGGACCGCCGCCTACCTGGAGGGCGCGACCGGCCTGTTCGTTCGCGCCGCCCGCGCCGCGCTGGAGGAAGCCGGCCTGACCGGCGCACAGGTGGACGTAATCGTCACGGTCTCTTCCACGGGGATCGCGACGCCGACCTTGGAGGCCAGGGCGATGGCCCAGATGGGCTTTCGGCCCGACGCCGCGCGCGTGCCGGTGTTCGGCCTGGGATGCGCCGGCGGGGCCACCGGCCTTGGCCTGGCGGCCCGGCTGGCGGCGGCCGATCCCGGCTGCGTGGTGCTGTTTGTCTGCGTGGAGGTCTGCACGCTGGCGTTTCGCATGGACGAGCTCTCCAAGGCCGACATCGTCGCCACCGCCCTGTTCGGCGACGGGGCGGCGGCCTGCGTGCTGCGGGCCGGGGAGGCGGGCTTCGCCCGGGTGACGGCTAGCGGCGAGCACACCTGGCCCGACACCCTCGATATTATGGGCTGGCGGGTCGACCCGCAGGGCCTGGGCGTGATCTTCGCCCGCGCCATTCCGCCCTTCGCCCGCAATCACCTGCGGCCGGCTATCGACCAGATCCTGGCGCGCCAGGGGCTTAGGGCCGAGGACGTGGACCGCTTCATCTGCCATCCCGGCGGCGCCAAGGTCATTGAGGCCCTGGAGGGCGCGCTGGGCGTGGGGCAGGGCGCGCTGGACCATGAGCGGGAGGTGCTGCGGGCGCATGGCAACATGTCAGCGCCCACGGTGCTGTTCGTGCTGGACCGCGCACGCCGCGCAGGCCTGCCCAGCCGGTCGGTGGCCACGGCCCTGGGCCCCGGCTTCACCGCCAGCGCCGTCACCCTGGAGGCGGCATGATCGGCGACATGACCTTCACCCTGGTGGTCCTGCTGATGATCACCGGACAGCGCATCGCCGAACTGGGCATGGCGGGCCGCAACACCAGGGCGTTGCTGGCGCGCGGGGCGGTGGAGACCGGCGCCTCGCACTATCCGCTCATGATCCTGCTGCACGGGTCATGGCTGATCGGCCTGTGGCTGCTGGCCTGGCGAGCGCCGGTCTCGGTCTTCTGGCTGGTGATCTACCTAGGCATACAGGCCCTGCGGATCTGGACGATCAGGTCCCTGGGCGCGCGATGGACCACCCGGATCATCACCCTGCCAGGCGAGGCGTTGGTGCGGAAGGGGCCTTACCGATTCTTCTCCCACCCCAACTATGTGGTGGTGACGGCGGAGATCGTGGTCGCGCCGCTGATGTTCGCGATGCCGGTCTACGCACTGGTGTTCTTTCTGCTCAACGCCGCCGTGCTGTGGATCCGCATCCGAGCGGAGGACGCCGCGCTCGCGGGGACCCGTGGCGCATCCGGGGAGATGTCGAAGCTCACCGCCGAGCGCCCATAGTCGAGGGCGACGGTGTGAAATTGCCGGAGCAGGTCCATCCCCAGCAGGATGGCCGGCCCGTCATTGAGGTCCCAAAGATGGAAGACCGCCGTCTCGGCGTGGACCACCGGCACATTGCCCAGGTGCAGGCCTCCCAGGCGCAAGAACGGCAGCATGTACTGGCGGCCGTGGAAGACCTCTCCCGCCAGGGTCTCCATGCCGACGAGGGGATGCTCGTCGGTAAGGGCGGTCCGCCGCTCGGCGGCGATGATGGCGTCGCGCATGCGGACGTTGCAGAAGGTCATCTGGGCGCCGGAGTCCACCAGGGCCCGGATTTTCTGGCCGCTGGCCTCGGCGTCGATGATGGTGAGCTGGCCCATCCGCCGGCTGGCCGGCACGATCACCCGGCCCTCGGCCGCGCGATCGCTGCGCGAGCGGCTCACCTCCATCTTCTGGTCCTTGAAGCCGAGTGTCAGGCGCTGGCCCTTCAGCCAGTCGACGCCCAGCACGCCGTCCACCTGAAATCCCACGATCGGCATGACAGGGGCGCGGACGGAACGGCGCTTGCGTGCGCCGACCTCAAGACGTTCGATCGTCACGCTGGGCCGCATGCGGGCGCCGGTGATCGTCTGCACCCTGGTCGGGGGGCCGGGGGTCAGCGCCAGACGCGTCGCCA
>CANJKG010000222.1 GCA_947474775.1 Caulobacteraceae bacterium
GCCGGCGCCGTGGGCGGCCGTACGACCGGTGGCGGTTTCCGGGCCACCGGCGTCTCCATCGACACCCGCACGCTGGAGCCTGGGGACCTGTTCGTGGCCCTGGGCGGGGTGCGCGACGGCCATGAGTTCGTGGCCCAGGCCATGGACAAAGGCGCGGCGGGCGCCCTGGTCTCGCGGGAGATGGGCGGCCCGGCGGTGGTCGTCCCGGACGTGCAGGCCGGGCTGGAGCGCCTGGGCGTCGCCGCGCGCCACCGGGCCGTCGCGGTGCGGCGCGGGGCGGTGACCGGCTCGGTGGGCAAGACGAGCGTCACCCAGGCGATCATGGCGGGCCTGAAGCTGGCCGGCCGGGCGCATTCCTCGGTGAAGTCCTACAACAACCACATCGGGGTGCCGCTGACCCTTGCCCGGATGCCGGCCGCCACCGAGCGGGCTGTATTCGAGATCGGCATGAACCACGCCGATGAGATCCGGCCCCTGGCCCGGATGGTGCGCCCCCACGCCTGCGTGGTGACTACCGTCGGGCCCGTCCACACCGAGAACTTCCCCGACGGCGAGGCCGGCGTGGCCCGCGCCAAGGCGGAGATCTTCGAGGGGCTGGAGCCCGGCGGCGTGGCGGTGCTGAACGCCGACAACGGCTGGTTCGAAAAGCTCAAGGCCGCGGCCCTGGACGCGGGCGCCAAGGTGCGGACCTTCGGCGCGGGTGAGGCTTGCGACGCCCGCCTGATCGACTTCCAGGTCCCCCATTCTCAGGCCGGGGGCCCCAACGCTGTGGTGCGGGCCCGCCTGCACGGCAAGGCGCTGGACATCCCGATCCTGCAGACCGGCGCCCACTGGGGCATGAACGCCATGGCGGTGCTGCTGATGCTGGAGGCCCTCGACGTCGACCTGGGCGACAGCCTGGCGGCCCTGGGGTCCTTCGAGCCCCTCGAAGGGCGCGGCGCCGAGAAGACCGTTCGGCTGGCCGCCGGCGCCTTCACCCTGATCGACGAAAGCTACAACGCCAATCCGATCTCCATGGCCTCGGCCATCGCCACGCTAGGGGCGCGGGCGACCGGCGGCCGGCGGATCGTGGCGCTCACCGACATGCTGGAGTTGGGCGACGACGGCCCCCGCCATCACGCCGCCCTTGCGGGGCTGCTGGACGTCGCGGGCATCGACCAGGTGTTCTGCGCGGGCCCGCTGATGCGATCCCTGTGGGAAGCCCTTCCTGCGACTCGGCGGGGCGGCTACGCGGAGAGCGCGGCGGAACTCGCGCCGCAGGTCGTCCGGGCCGCAGAGCCCGGGGACCTGGTGATGGTGAAGGGATCGAACGGCTCAAAGGCCGGCGCCGTGGCCGCGGCGCTCGCCTCGCTCGATTCCGCGCGCGGGGAGGCCGGCTGATGTTCTACTGGCTATACGAGCAGCTTTCCGGCGGCGGCCATGTGCCGGCCCTGAACCTGTTGAAATACCTGACCTTCCGCACCGCCATGGCGCTGTTCACGGCGCAGCTGGTGGTGGTGCTGATGGGCTCGCGCTTCATCCGCTGGATGCAGGCCAAGCAGGGCAAGGGCCAACCGATCCGCGCCGAGGGCATCCAGCGCCACGTGATCGAGAAGGCCGGCACGCCGACCATGGGCGGGGTGATGATCCTGGCCGGCCTGCTGACGGGCGCCTTGCTGTGGTCGGACCTGTCCAATGTCTATGTGTGGGCGGTGGTGATCGTGGTCGCCGGTTATGGCGTTCTGGGATTCCTGGACGACTACGCCAAGGTGACCAAACAGACCACGGCGGGGGTCTCCGGCAAGCTGCGTCTGGCCCTGGAGGTCGCTATCGCCGCCCTGGCGGTATCCCTCATCATCGCGTTCGGCCAGCGCCCGCCCGAGGCTCCACATCTGCTGACCTCCGTGGCCTTCCCTGTGTTCAAGCAGCTGCTGGTGGACCTGGACTGGTTCTACCTGGTGTTCGGGGCCTTCATCATCGTGGGCGCGGCCAACGCGGTGAATTTCACCGACGGCCTGGACGGGCTGGCCACGGTGCCGGTGATGGTGGCCGCGGCCGCCTACGGCCTGATCGCCTACCTGGTCGGCAACTTCGTCTTCGCCAACTACCTGCAGCTGCACTTCGTGCCCGGCGTGGGCGAGGTGGCGGTGTTCTGCGGGGCGATGATCGGCGCCGGCCTGGGCTTCCTCTGGTACAACGCCCCGCCGGCCAAGATCTTCATGGGCGACACCGGCTCCCTGGCGCTGGGCGGCGGCATTGGGGCGGTGGCGGTGGCGACGCGGCACGAGATCGTGCTGGCGGTGATCGGCGGCCTGTTCGTGGCCGAGACCCTGTCGGTGATGATCCAGGTGGCCTGGTTCAAGCGCACCGGGCGGCGGATATTCCTGATGGCGCCCATCCACCATCACTTCGAGAAGCTGGGCTGGTCGGAATCGACCATCGTCATCCGCTTCTGGATCGTCTCCATCATGCTGGCCCTGCTCGGCCTGGCCACCCTGAAGCTGAGGTAGGGAGCATGCGCGCGCCATGATCCCCGTCGCCGGCTTCGAGGGACGCACCGTCGCCGTGTTCGGCCTGGCGCGCACGGGCCTGGCGGCGGCGCGCGCGCTCGTGGCCGGCGGCGCCCAGGTGGCGCTGTGGGACGAGAATGCCTCGGCCCGCGAGGCGGCGGAGGCCGAGGGCTTCCAGCTCACCGACCTGTCCAAGGCCGACTGGTCGCGGTTCGCCGCCCTGATGCTGTCGCCGGGGGTGCCGCTGACTCACCCGACCCCGCACTGGACCGTGCAGTGCGCCCGCGACGCCGGCGTGGAGATCCTGGGCGATATCGAGCTCTTCGCCCGCACCGTGAACGCCGCCCCGGAGCACAAGCGGCCGAAGATCGTCGCCATCACCGGCACCAACGGCAAGTCGACCACCACGGCGCTGGTGGGCCACATCTGCGCCGCCGCCGGCCGCGACACCCGCATCGGCGGCAACATCGGCGTGGGCGTCCTGGGCCTGGAGCCCATGCACGGCGGCGCCGTCTATGTGCTGGAGATGAGCTCCTACCAGCTCGACCTGACCTCCAGCCTGAAGCCCAACGTGTCGATCCTGCTGAACGTATCGCCCGACCACCTGGACCGGCACGGCGGCATGGCGGGCTATGTGGCGGCCAAGCGCCGGGTGCTGCTCAACCAGGGCAAGGGCGACACCGCGGTGATCGGGGTGGACGACACCTGGGGCCAGCAGATCTGCACCGAGATCACCGCCGCCAACCGCCGCACCATCGTGCCGATCTCCGCCTCCAAGGCCATGGGCCGCGGGGTCTACGCCCTGCAGGGGGTGCTCTACGACGCCACCGGCGAGCGGGCCGCCGAGATGGTCGACCTGAACCGGGCCCGTTCGCTGCCCGGCCGCCACAACTGGCAGAACGCGGCGGCCGCCTACGCCGCCGCCAAGGGGCTGGGGATCGCCAAGGAGGAGGCGGCCGAGCACCTGCTCACCTTCCCGGGCCTGGCGCACCGCATGGAGACGGTGATGCAGTTGGGCAGGGTCCGCTTCGTCAATGACAGCAAGGCCACCAACACCGACGCCGCCCGCCAGGCCCTGTCCAGCTATCCCAAGGTCTACTGGATCGCCGGCGGCCGGGCGAAGGAGGGCGGGATCGATGACCTGGCCGATCTCTTCCCCCGCGTGGCAAAGGCCTATCTGGTGGGCGAGGCGCAGGCGCACTTCGCCGAGACCCTGAAGGGCAGGGTGCCGGCCATGCAGTGCGGGACCATCGAGGCCGCCGTGGTCCAGGCCTACGCTGACGCCCTGGTCACCGGACAGGAGGCCATCGTGCTCCTGTCGCCGGCCTGCGCCTCCTTCGACCAGTTCGCCGATTTCGAGGAGCGCGGGGAGGCCTTCCGCAAGGTCGTCCGTCGGGTGGTCGAGGCCGTCAACACCAAGGGGGCCGCATGACGCCCAGCCAAGCCCATGCCTTCGCCCGCTCCGACCGCTCGGCCCTAGGGGTCTGGTGGTGGACGATCGACCGCTGGATCCTGGGGATCACCGCCCTCCTGATCGCCATCGGCGTGGTGATGTCGTTCGCCGCCAGCCCGGCGGCGGCGGCGCGGATGAACATCGGCGACCCGTTCCACTTCGCGGTGCGCCAGTGCGTGTTCGCCGGCGGGGCGGCGGTGATCCTGGTGGCCGTCTCGATGATGGAGGTGCGCGGGGTGCGACGGGCGGCCTTCGTCATCTGGCTGCTGGCCATTGCGGTGATGATCGCCCTGCCATTCATCGGCCACAGCGCCAAGGGCGCCACCCGATGGCTGCAGATCGGCGGCTTCACCCTGCAGCCGTCGGAGTTCATGAAGCCCGCCCTGGTGATCCTGATCGCCTGGATGTTCGCCGAGGGACAGAAGGGCCAGGGCGTGCCAGGCGTCTCCATCGCCTTCGGGCTCTATTTCGTCTCGGTGGGGCTGCTGCTGCTGCAGCCGGACGTGGGCCAGACGGTGCTGATCACCGTGGCGTTCGGGGCCGCCTTCTGGATGGCCGGCGTGCCGATCTCCTGGGTGATGGGCCTGGGTGCGGCGGCCGTGGCCGGCCTGTCGTCGACCTATTTCCTGTTCCCGCACGTGGCCAGCCGGGTCGACCGCTTCCTGTCGCCGGACAAGGCCGACACTCATCAGGTGGACGCCGCCGCCGTGGCTCAGTCCGCCGGCGGACTGTTCGGGCGCGGGCCCGGCGAGGGCGTCATGAAGCGCCACGTGCCCGACCTGCACACCGACTTCATCTTCTCGGTGGGGGCCGAGGAGTATGGCCTGGTGTTCATGCTGCTGCTGGTGATCCTGTTCGCGATCCTGGTGGGCCGCGGCCTTTATCGCGCCATGAAGCTCAGCGATCCCTTCGAGCAGGTGGCGGCCGCCGGGCTTTTCGTCCTGGTCGGCCAGCAGGCCTTCATCAACATCGCGGTGAACCTCAACATGATCCCCACCAAGGGCATGACCCTGCC
>CANJKG010000223.1 GCA_947474775.1 Caulobacteraceae bacterium
CGCGGAGATGGTGCAGCGTCACGGCTCGGTGGACGCTTATCTGGAAGAGGCCATGGGCGTGACGCCAGCCGTGCGGGAACGCCTGCGGGACCGCTTCCTGGAGCGGTAGGCGCGGGCGATACTTCCGACTCCTTCGGGGCGGCGAACGGCCGCGCTAGGCCTTGCCGTGGACCACCGGGATGACCTCCTCCAGCAGGCGCCGCGTCTGGGCGTAGAGGTCTTCGTCGCCCTGGCCCAGTGGCCGCAGGATGAACTTGGTGACGCCGCAGGCGCGGAGGTCGGCGACGCGCTGGATGATCAGCGAGGCGTCTCCGGCGACGATCAACTGGTCGGGATCGCGGTCGGGGAACTGGCGGCGGTAGGCGGCGCGGCGGGCCTCAACCACCACCTCGTCGGGACCCCCGAAGCGGAAGAAGAAGCTGGCGCTGAAGTGCTCGGGGTCGATCTCGCGGCCGGCGGCGGCGGCGGCCAGGCGGATCTCCGCCACCAGCCGGGCGAGCTCGGGTCCGGCCTCGGCCCCGGCCTGCCATCCGGTGGCGAATCGGCCGGTTCGCCGGATGGCCGCCGGGCTGGAGCCGCCCAGCCAGATCGGCAGCGGCTGCTGGCGCGGCAGGGGCGCGATGCGCGCCTCGCGGCAGGTGAAGTGGGCGCCGTCGAAGTCCACCGTCTCCCCGGCCCACAGGCGGATCATTATCTCCAGGGCCTCGTCGGCGCGGGCGCCCTGCCCGGCCTTGGAGATGCCGGTGGCCGCCCAGTCGGGCGAGCGCAGGGAGCCGATACCGAAGGCCGGCAGCAGGCGGCCCTCGCTGAGGAAGTCGATGGTGGCGCAGGCCTTGGCCACGCCCACGGGCTCGCGTAGCCCCAGCGCGAGCACGTTCATGCCGAACTTCATGCGCCTCGTGGCGCCGGCCAGGGCGGCCATCAAGCTCATGCAGTCGAGGTAGGGCTGCGGGCCGGTGAGGCGGTCGGTCTGCCAGAGCGAATCAACCCCACCTTCCTCGCAGAGCGCGATCCAGCGCCAGAAGGCGGGGGATGAGGAGAACGGAAAGTCAGCGAGGCCGAGGCCGATCCGGACAGGCATGGGCGCTTCCCCTGTGGCGTAATGGCGACAGCATAGGGGGTATGACGAAATCCCGCTCGTTTCGCCGCACGCGCGGGAGCTTTAGCTGACCGATCAATACGATCAGCTATGCTGGGACTGTGAATAGCACCTGCAAGCTCGCCGCCCTTACCCTGACCACCCTCCTTCTCGCCAGTCCGGCGCACGCTCAGGCGGTGATCCGGGGCGGGGTTCTGGAGGCCCAGGCCGCCTACGGGCGCAAGGACTACGCCGCCGCCGTGGCCGCGGCCAGCCGGGTGCTGGCCAGCCGCCCCAGGGACCCCATCGCGCTCGCCTGGCGGGCGGCGGCCCAGGTGGAGCTGGGCGACTACCGCAGGGCCATCGCCGACTACGATGCCTCGCTGGCCCTGGCCCCAGGCTCGGCCAATGCGCTGGCCAGCGCCTGCTGGGCCCGGGCCCTGGCCGGCGTTGAGCTGGAGCGGGCCCGCGCCCTCTGCGACCGCGCGGTGGCGGGTGGCCCGAGCCCGACCGCCCACGACACCCGCGGCTTCCTGCGCCTGAGGCAGGGCCAGCACGCCCTAGCCGTCGCGGACTACGACGCGGCGCTGGGGCTACAGTCGGGTCTGGCCACGGCGCTCTATGGCCGGGGCGTGGCGAAGCAGAAGCTGGGCCGCGACGGACGGGCGGACATCGTGGCGGCGACCAAACGGGACGCGGACATCGCGGCGACGTTCGCCCGGCGGGGCGTGCCGGCGCGATAGAAGCCTTTCCGCGCGGCGACGAAACCAGGTGTCCTTTTGCGGCGGCTGCGGCGAAGGTAGGCGGGGCGCGACGAAGGGCGGCGGGAGGACGGGACAGGGATGAGCCAGGGCGTACCTGTGCTGCGGCGGTTGGCGATCACCGTCTCGGTCACCCTGGCGAGTGGAATGGCCATGCTGGACCAGAACATCGCCGTGGTCGCCCTGCCCCATGTCCAGGGCGGACTGTCGGCATCGCCCGAGCAGGTGAGCTGGATGCTCACCTCCTACATCCTTGGCATGGCGGTCATGATGCCGCTGGTGGGCTGGCTGAGCGGGCGGTTCAGCCGCAAGTCCATCTTCCTGACCTCGATCCTGGGGTTCACGGCCACCTCCATGGGCTGCGGCATGGCGACCAGCCTGCCGGAGCTGGTGATCATGCGGCTGCTGCAGGGGATGTTCGCCGCGCCCATGCCACCTCTGTCGCAGAGCGTGCTGCTGGACAGCTATCCGCCGGATCGCTCCTCCCAGGCCATGGCGGTGTGGTCGATGGGAGCGCTGGTGGCGCCGATCATGGGGCCGCTGCTGGGCGGCTGGATCACCCAGGAGATGTCGTGGCGGTGGGTGTTCTACATCAACCTGCCGATCGGGATCATCGCAGGGACTGGTGTGATCCTGTCCATGCGCCACGAGAAGGCCGGCGTGGACCGGCCGTTCGATGTGATGGGATTCGCCAGCCTGGTGATCGGACTAGGGGCCCTGCAACTGGCGCTGGACCGGGGGCCGAGCCTCGACTGGCTGGCCTCACCGGAGATCTGCGTCGAGCTGATGGTGGCGGCCATGGGCCTGTGGGTGTTCTTCACCCATAGCGCATCGGCGGCGCATCCCCTGTTCGACAAGGCTCTGGCGCGAGACCGCAACATGCTCACCGCCACCATCTTCGCCTTCTTCTTCGGGATGATGATGAACGGGGTGATCGCCGTGCTGCCGGCGATGATGCAGCGATTGTTCGACTATCCGGCGCTGACGGCTGGAATCGGCAGCATGCCGCGCGGATTCAGCTCGCTGGTGATGATGATCCTTATGGCCTCGCTGCCGGCGCGGTTCGACGCACGGATCCTGCTGGCGATCGGGATGGTGATCTACGCCATCGGGCTGGCGACGATGCTGAGCTTCGACCTTAGCCAGTCGCTGTACTCGTTCGTGATCACCAGCCTGATCCAGGGGGCGGGCCTTGGGCTGATGTTCGCGCCGCTGACCGCTGTGGCCTTCTCGACGCTCTCGCCCAACCTGCGCTCGGAGGCGGCGGCGGCCCTGAACATGGTGCGGTTCGCGGGCTCCGGCATGGGCATCGCCCTCGTTCAGGCGATTCTGTCCACCAACACGGCGGCGATGCACGGCTCGCTGGCCGAGCACATCACGCCAGACGGGCCGGTGGCGCGCGAGGCGTTCGGGACGGCGCTGGACAGCGAGGCGGGGCTGACGGTGCTGGACGCGGAGCTGACGCGGCAGGCGGCGATGGTGGCGCACCTGGACGTCTTCCTGCTCCTGCTGGGGGTCTTGGTGCTCTGCATCCCCCTGGTGCTGGTGCTGCGGGGGAAAAAGCCGGCAGCGGTCTAGCGGGGCCGGAAGCGCTTCCCCGCCGGGAAGCCCCTGGGGGCGGCCTTCCCGGCGGCGGCGCGGCGGCCGACCCATTCGCGCCACTCCGGCCATGCGCGGCTGCGGCCGTCGGCGGTGGTCCAGGCGGCCCCGTCATCCGCGGAGAACACCAAGGCGTCGCGCAGGCCGCCCTCGCGGTAGGTCTGCAGCTTGACGCCCTTGCCGCGGGGCATCTCCGGCAGCTCGGCGGTCGGGAAGATCAAGATCTTGCCGTTGTCGCCGATGACGGCCAGGTGGTCGCCGATGACCGGCAGGCAGACGGCCGCGCCCTTGGCGCCGGCGTTCAGCACCTGTTTGCCGGCGCGACGGAAGGCGACGGCCTCCTCCTCCGGCAGGATAAAACCATAACCCTCCTTCGAGGCCAGGACGCGCCGCGCGCCGGCCTTGTGGACGAAGACGTCGACGATGCCGACCTTATCGTCCAGGTCGATCATCAGGCGCAGGGGCTCGCCGTGGCCACGCGCGCCGGGGAGTTTGTCGCAGGCGAGGGTGAAGAAGCGGCCGTCGGAGGCGAAGATCAGCAGCTTGTCGGTGGTCTCGGCCGGGACCAGGAAGTCCAGCTTGTCGCCCTCCTTGAATTTCAGTTCGGAGGGGTCCTCGACGCGGCCCTTGGCGGCGCGGATCCAACCGCGTTCGGAGAGGATGACGGTGATCGGCTCGCGCACGATCATGGATTCGAGGGCGGCCTCGGTGTCGATCTCCGGTGCATCGGCGAACATGGAGCGGCGGATGTTGAGGGGACCCAGGGCCGCCTTCACGTCCTTCAGCCCCTGCCCCACCAGCTTCCACTGGGCGCGATCGCTGGACAGCAGGCCCTGGATGCCGTCGCGCTCCTCGGCGAGGTCGGCGTGCTCGCGGCGCAGCTCCATCTCCTCCAGCCGGGCGAGCTGGCGCAGGCGGGTGTTGAGGATCGCCTCGGCCTGGATATCGGAGAGCGCGAAGGCCTCGATCAGGCGGGCCTTGGGCTCTTCCTCGTAGCGGACGATGCGGATCACCTCGTCGAGGTTTAAGTAGGCGATCAGCAGGCCATCGAGGATGTGCAGCCGGGCCTCGATCTTGCCCAGGCGGTGGCGGGCGCGGCGGACCAGCACCTCGCGCCGGTGGTCGAGGAAGGCCTGCAGCGCGGCCTTCAGGCCCATGACACCGGGCGTGCCGCGGGCGTCCAGGACGTTCAGGTTGACCGGGAAGCGGGTCTCCAGCGCCGAGAGCTTGAACAGGCTCTCCATCAGAACATCCGCCTCGACGTTGCGGCTCTTGGGCTCCAGCACCAAGCGGACGTCCTCGGCGGACTCGTCGCGCACATCGCCCAGCAGCGGCGCCTTCTTGTCCTCGATCAGGGAGGCGAGCTGTTCGACGAGGTCGGCCTTCTTCACCTGGTAGGGGATCTGGGTGATGACGATCTGGTAGGTCCCGCGCCCGGTCTCCTCCTTGGACCACAGGGCGCGGACGCGGAC
>CANJKG010000224.1 GCA_947474775.1 Caulobacteraceae bacterium
ACCTTGATGTTGCGGGTGCCCAGTTCGACGCTGTCGTCGAGGTTCTTGTACTCGCGCTTGTCCCAGACCTTCACCGCGCGGCCGTGGCGGCTCTTGTCCTGGCCGATGCGCACGCCCTCGGGATTGTAGCCGTTGGCGCCGAAGGGGGAGGTGCCGCCGGTGCCGATCCACTTGTTGCCGCCCTCGTGGCGCTCCTTCTGCTCGCGCATCCGCTCGGCGAGGGTCTCCATCAGCTTCTCGAAGCCGCCCAGGGCCTCGATCTGGGCCTTCTCCTCCTCGGTGAGGAACTTCTCGGAGATCTTGCGCAGCCACTCGGCGGGGATGTCGTGCTTGAACTCGCCCTCGGGCGCCTCCAGGCCCTTGAACACATGGCCGAACACCTGGTCGAAGCGGTCGAGGTTCTTCTCGTCCTTCACCAGGACGGCGCGGGAGAGGTAGTAGAACTCGTCCACCGACCGGTCGATGACGGTCTTGTCCAGCGCCTCCATGAGCGCGAGGTATTCCTTGAGCGTCACCGGGACCTTCGCCTCGCGAAGCTCGGTGAAGAAACGCATGAACATGGGGCGGCCTTCGGGTCGAACGATCGTTTGAACGCCCGGAAGATGCGGCGCGGGGGCCGCGATGTCCAGGGATGGACGGGCGTCTAGACCTCGATGGCCTTGAGTTTGCGCCAGACGGTCATGCGGGAGACGCCGAGGCGCCGGGCGATCTCCACCGGGCCGACGCCTTCGCGTTGCAGGGCCTGGATCTCGGCGGCGGGGGCGGCGCGGCGGCGCTTGAACGCGGCGGGCTCCATGACAGCCACGGCTTCCAGGGCGGCGCGTAGAGCGCGGCCGCCCGTGTCGTCGCGGGTGGTGAGGTCGGGCTCGGCGACGCTGAGGTGGGCGCCGCGCGCCTGCAGCCGGTCCAGGACCTTGAGGATCGCGCGGCTGGAGCTGCCCAGGTGGTCGAGGCGGGTGACCATCAGCTGGTCGTCCTGGCCGACGAAATCGAGGATGGAATAGAGCACGGTGGAATCGTCGGGGCCGGGCGGGGCGGGCTCCTCGGCCCGGACCACATGGCATCCCAGGGCCTTGAGCGCAGCGGTCTCGGCGGCGGAGTCGGCGTCGCGTAACCGAACGTAACCAATCCTAAGCATCTGTTCCCCGCACCCCCCTGTCAGGTTTTGCGGAGCTTCATGTCAAAGACGGAGGCCTTCGCCAAGGGCGCCAGGATTAATTCGCGGCAAGTTCTGTTTGTTATCATTGATAATGTGGTGCGGCGCCTGGTCTCGTCACAGTCGGTCTCGCCGATGTCACAGGAAATCGGCGGGTGACAGCTGCGGATCGACATCCGGAGGTGGAGCGCTTTCACAACCGGTGCGGGCGTTTTGCGTGAAAAGTACGCTAAGGATCACCCCATGGACGTCGCGCTCTACACCCACGCGGACATGCTCGACCATCGGCCGGGCGCCGGCCATCCGGAACGGCCCGAGAGGCTGTCGGCGGTGGTGGACGCGCTCTCTGACGCCACCGACCTAGACCTCGAGCCGCGGGGCGCGCCGCTGGCCAAGGAGGCGGACCTGCTGCGGGTGCATCGGCTGGCCTATGTGGAGACGATCTTCGCGGCGGCGGGGCTTGCGGGCGGGCGCAGGCTTGATCCGGACACCTACATGTCAGCCGGCAGCCTGAACGCCGCGCGCCGCGCGGCCGGCGCGGTGGTCTCGGCTGTGCGGGACGTGGCCCATGGCCAGAGCGAGCGGGCGTTTTGCGCCATCCGGCCGCCGGGCCATCATGCCGAGCCCGGGACCGCCATTGGCTTCTGCGTCTTCTCCAACGTGGCCATCGCCGCCCTGGCCGCCCAGGCGGCGGGCCTGCACCGGGTGGCGGTGGTGGACTTCGACATCCACCACGGCAACGGCACCCAGGCTGCGCTGGCCGGGCGCGAGGGGATGTTCTTCGCCTCCATCCAGCAGTGGCCCATGTGGCCGGGAAGCGGCCATCCGGATGAGGTCGTCGCCGACAACATCGTCAACGCGATCTCGCCCGTGGGCGCGTCGCCCCAGGTGTGGCGGGCGGCCTTCGAGAGCCTGATGACGCCGTTGGACGCCTTCGCGCCGGACCTGATTCTTGTCTCTGCCGGCTTCGACGCCCACCGCCGCGACCCGCTTGGCGGCGGCGGCCAGGCCCTGGAGGAAGCGGATTTCGCCTGGGCGACGCGGGCCATCACCTCGGTGGCGCGGGCGCACGCCAAGGGCCGGGTTGTGTCCTCCCTCGAGGGCGGCTACGACCTTGAAGCTCTGGGACGTTCTGCGCTTGCGCATGTGCGCGCCCTAGCGGAGGAGTAGGGACGCGGCGCGGCGAATGGGGGCCGAGAGCCGTCCGGATGAATGGCCAGCGCTTTGACGCCCAACACGCCCGCCCCGCCGGCCGCCCAGCGCACCGGGACCATCATGCTCGCCCGCCACGGGGAGCCGGCCCTGTCGCGCAGGGTGCGGTTCAACGCCCAGGGCTATCGCGACTTCTGGGCGAGCTATGAGGTGGGCGGGCTGGCGCAGACGCAGTCGCCGCCGGAGGCGCTGAGCGCCTTTGTGGCCAAGGCCGACGTTGTGATCTCCTCGACGCGGCGGCGGTCCATCGAGAGCGCGCGGATCCTGGCGCCGGGGAGGACCTTCACCGAGGATCCGATGCTGATCGAGGCGCCGCTGCCGCCGCCACCCTGGCCGCGCTGGGTGCGGCTGACGCCCAGGGTATGGGGATTCTGGGCGCGCTTCTGGTGGTGGTACTTCAACCACCACAAGGGCCAGGAGAGCCGCGCGCAGGCCGAGGCGCGGGCGAACGGGGTGGTCGACCGGGTAATCGCGATGGCGGAGACCGGTCAGGATGTCGCCGTCGTGGCGCACGGCTTCTTCAACTTCATGCTGGCCGGCGAGCTTCGGCGGCGCGGCTGGAGGATGACCGGCAGCCAGGGCTACAAGTACTGGTCCACGCGGTGGTTCGCGAAAGGGTGAAGCGCCCCAATAGAACGACGTCATGGCTGGGCTTGTCCCGGCCACCCATGATCTTCGAGCTTCGGAGTTGGGCGCAGCGCCGCCGCTGTTCGTCTTGACCGACGGTGTTCATGGGTCGCCGGGACAAGCCAGGCGATGACGATCAAGAATTTGGAGATGGAGTCACTGACGCCGTTGCGCAGCCGACTGGACCGGTCCCGCCGCCGGCTCTAGTAACGTCGCCAAGCCCCAGGGAGAGCAGATGCCCGAGCCCGCCGAGATCGAGATCCTCAGCTTCGAGCAGGCCTTGTCGGAGCTTGAGCAGATCGTCGCGCGGCTGGAGTCCGGCCAGGCGCCGCTGGAGGATTCCATCCGCATGTACGAGCGCGGCGCGGCCCTGAAAGCCCACTGCGAGAAGCGCCTGGAGGCCGCGCGGCTGCGGGTGGAGAAGATCGTCATGGGGGCGGACGGCGCGCCAGGCGCCGAGCCGGCCGAGTTCAGCTGATGGAGGGCCTCGCGGGGCGGGTGGCCGCCGCCGCCGACCTGGTGACGGTGGCGCTGGACGAGCTGCTCCCGCGGGCGGACGGCCCGGAAGCGCGGCTGACCGAGGCCATGCGCTACGCCGCGCTGGGACCCGGCAAGCGGCTGCGCACCTTCTTCGCGCTCGAGACCGGCAAGATGTTCGACATCGAGGAGCGGCCGGTGCTGCGGGCGGCCTGCGCGCTGGAGTGCATCCACGCCTACAGCCTGATCCACGACGACCTGCCGTGCATGGACGACGACGACGAACGTCGCGGTCGGCCCACCGTCCACCTGGCCTATGACGAGGCCACCGCCGTGCTTGCCGGCGACGCCCTGCAGAGCGCGGCCTTCGAGATCCTGGCCCATCCGGACACCCATGCCGACGGGTCGGTGCGCTGCGAGCTGGTGGCCAAGCTGGCGCATGCGGCGGGCGCGCGGGGCATGGCAGGCGGCCAGATGATCGACATCATGGGCGTGCGCGACGACCTGGGCGGTGTGGCGCGGATGCAGCGGCTCAAGACCGGGGCCCTGATCTCCTGCGCCTTCGAACTGCCACTGGTGCTGGCCCGCGCCCAGGAGGCCGAGCGCCACGCCCTGCTGGCCTTCGCCCACGACCTGGGCCTAGCCTACCAGATCGTCGACGATATGCTGGACGCCGAGGGCGATCCGGCCGCCCTGGGCAAGGCGGTGGGCAAGGACGCCGGCAAGGGCAAGGCCAATTTCGTCACCCTGCTGGGGGTGGAAGCGGCGCGGGAGCGCCTGGAACTGCTCGCGGAACAGACGAAAACCCATCTGGAACCGTTCGGAAACCAAGCTGAATTCCTGCGGGCGAGCGTGGATTTCGTGTTAGAGCGCCGGAATTAACGCCTCAGGATCCGCGTCGCGTTCATGCCCTCGATGACCCCTCTTCTCGACACCGTCGCGTCCCCCGCCGACACGCGCGGGTTCTCCATCCCCCAGCTTCGCCAGCTCGCCGACGAGCTGCGCGCCGAGACCATCGACGCAGTCTCCCAGACTGGCGGCCACCTGGGCGCGGGTCTGGGCGTGGTGGAGCTGACGGTGGCCCTGCACCACGTCTATGAGACGCCCGCCGACATCCTGATCTGGGACGTGGGCCACCAGGCCTATCCGCACAAGATCCTCACCGGCCGCAGAAGCCGCATCCGGACGCTGCGCCAGGGCGGCGGCCTGTCCGGCTTCACCAAGCGCGGCGAGAGCGAGTACGACCCGTTCGGCGCCGCGCACGCGGCCACATCCATCTCGGCGGCGCTGGGCTTCTGCGCGGCGCGCGACGCGGCCGGCCGCGACAACAAGGTGGTGGCGGTGATCGGCGACGGCTCGATGAGCGCCGGCATGGCCTATGAGGCGATGAACAACGCCTGC
>CANJKG010000225.1 GCA_947474775.1 Caulobacteraceae bacterium
CGTGATCGAGTACATGCTCTATGCCCTGTGGGACCTGGGCTTCAAGGTCGGCCACGCCTCGCGCACCATCGAGGAATGCCTGAAGCTCTCCCGCGAGGACTTCACCATCCGCACCTCGATCCTGGAGGCCCGCCGGCTGGCCGGCGACGAGGTGCTGGCCGCCGACCTGGTCCGCCGGTTCAACGCCGAGGTGGTGCGCGGCACCGGCTCCGAATTCGTGGCCGCCAAACTGAAGGAACGCGACGAACGGCACGCCCGCGCCGGCGCCAGCCGCTACATGGTCGAGCCCAACGTCAAGGAGGGCAAGGGCGCGCTGCGCGACCTCAACACCCTGTTCTGGATCGCCCAGTACCTGCACCCCGGCGTGCCCATCGAGCAGGTGATGCGGCTGGAGATGTTCGACGGCCGCGAGATCCGACTTTTCATCCGCGCCTTCGACTTCCTGTGGGCGGTGCGCGGCCACCTGCACTTCGCCACCGGCCGACCGGAGGAGCGCCTGAGCTTCGACCTGCAGCCGGAGATCGCGCGCCGCATGGGCTACGGCGACCGCGGTGACGCCCCGGCCGTGGAGCGCTTCATGCGCCGCTACTTCCTGATCGCCAAGGAGGTGGGCTCGCTCACCCGCATGTTCGCCGCCAAGCTGGAGGCGGACCAGGTGAAGACCCAGCCGCGCGGCATCTCGCGGCTGCTGCCGGCCAGGCGGCCCAAGCGCACCCTGCTGGATCAGCCCGGCTTCCACGAGGAGGGCGGTCGCCTGGCCATCGACGGGCCGCAGATCTTCGAGGCCGACCCGCTGAACCTGTTGCGGCTGTTCAAGATCGCTGACCAGCGCAACCTCGACCTGCACCCCGACGCCTACACCGCGGCGACCCGCGCGACCCACCTGATCACCTCGGGTGTCCGGCGGGACCGTAATGCGGCCAAGCTGTTCCTGGATATCCTGGCCCGGGGGCGCGACCCGCAGCGGACGCTGGCCCTGATGACCGACGCGGGCGTCCTGGGCCGCTACCTGCCGGAATACGGGCGCATCGTCGCCCAGATGCAGTTCAACATGTACCATTCCTACACGGTGGACGAGCACACCCTGCGGGCGGTTGGCGTGATCGCCGACATCGCGGCCGGCCGGTTCACCGACGAGCACCCGCTGGCCACCGCTGTCATGCCCCTGGTCACCGACCGCGAGGCGCTGTTCCTGGCCATGCTGCTGCACGACACCGGCAAGGGCGGGGCGGGCGGCCAGGAGAAGGCCGGCGCCCGGGCCGCGCGCCAGGCCTGCGAGCGGCTGGGGGTGGAGCGCTCCAAGATCGAGCTGGTGGCCTGGCTGGTGGAGCACCACCTGGTGATGAGTGATTTCGCCCAGAAGCGCGACGTCTCCGACCCCCGCACCGTGGCCGACTTCGCCCGCATCGTGCAGACGCCCGAGCGCCTGCGCCTGCTGCTGGTGCTGACGGTTGCCGACATCCGCGCCGTGGGCCCGGGTGTCTGGAACGGCTGGAAGGGCCAGCTGATGCGCGAGCTCTACGGCGCCACCGAGGCCGTGTTCCGCGGTGGACGGGGTTCCGACACCGCCGCGGCCCTGAAGCGCTACTACGAGAACGCCGCCTATGACGCCCGCGTGCGCCTGGCCAAGGCCGACCCCGCTGCGGAGACCTGGGCCGAGGGTATGGAGGACGCCTACTTCAGCGCCTTCAGCGAGCCGGAGGTCCTGGCCCAGGCGGCGCTGGCGCGGCGCTCCCTGGCCGAGGGCGGAGCGGCGGCGCAGGGCCGCGTGCGCGCCGACCTGAACGTCTCGGAGATCATCGTGGCCGCCCCGGACCGGCCGCGCCTGTTCGTCGACCTGGCCGCCGCCATCACCGGGGCCGGCGCCAACGTCGTGGGCGCCCGCGTCTTCACCTCCCGCTCGGGCCAGGCCCTGGACATCTTCTATGTGCAGGACGTCACCGGCCAGCCCTATGGCGCGGGCGCCGAGCGCAACCTGAAGCGGCTGGCCGACAGCCTGGCCGCCGCCGCCCGTGGCGAGCCCTCGGTGCGTGAGCCGCGCCGGGTTTCCGACCAGGCGCGGACCGCGGCCTTCGCCATCACCCCCAGCGTCACCCTGGACAACGAGGCTTCGGAAACCTCCACCGTGGTGGAAGCCTCCGGCCGCGACCGGCCGGGCCTGCTGGCGGCGCTCGCCCGCACCCTGTCGGACTCCGGCCTGTCGATCCTCTCGGCCCACATCGACGGATACGGCGAGCGCGCCGTGGACGCCTTCTATGTGGTGAGCGAGGACGGCGCGAAGCTCTCCGACGCCCGCAAGCGCAACACGCTGAAGACGGCCCTGATGGCCGCCCTTGAGGAGCCGGAAGGCGATGGCGGCCCCGGCGCCGGCCGCGCCAACCTCCAGCGCGCCCGGGCCAGCGTGGCGCGCTAGACCCTGTCCCACTGACTTGGATCAAGTCAGTGGGATGAACGGGGTCGTCGCTTTATTGGTGAAAACTCTTCTTGCCCGGTCACGATGACCATCGTGACCGGGAAGGGCTTGAGCTTGACGGCGAGCCCCGACGCGGCCGACGTGTGGCTGTGACCGAAACGCCGCCGCCCGTCCAAAAGCCCCACAAGCCGCCAACCAGGACCGGCGGCGGCCTGATCCGCTCGTCGGCGATCTTCTCCGGCCTGACGCTGATCAGCCGGTTCATGGGCCTGGCCCGCGACCTGGTCATCACCGCCCGCCTGGGCGCCAGCGCCACCATCGCCGCGGACGCCTACTTCACCGCGCTGGCCTTCCCCAACCTGTTCCGCCGCATCTTCGCCGAGGGCGCCTTCGCCGCCGCCTTCGTGCCGACCTACAGCCGCAAGCTGGCGGCCAAGGGGGATGGCGGCGGCGAGGCCGAGGCCGACCGGTTCGCCGCCGACGCGCTGGCCCTGGTGGCCGTGGCCACCACTGCGCTCACCATCGCCTTCCAGCTGGGCATGCCGTGGCTGATGTACGTCATCAACCCCGGGTTCGCCGACGAGCCGGAGAAGTTCAAGCTGGCCATCGTGCTGACCCAGATCACCATGCCCTACCTGGCGTGCATGGCGATCGCGGCCCTGTTCTCGGGCATGCTGACGGCGCGCGGGCGGTTCATCGTCTACGGCGCCTATCCCACGGTCCTGAACCTGGTGATGCTGTCCGCCGTCCTCCCACAGCACGATCCCGTCCAGGCGGCCTACGCGGCCTCCGTGGCGGTGATCGTGGCCGGGATCGGCCAGGCGGCGCTGTGCTGGTGGGGTGTGTGGAAGAGCGGGGCGAGGATCCGCCTGGTCCGTCCCCGCCTGACCCCGGACATGAAGGCCCTGGTCAAGCTGGCCATCCCCGCCGCCATCGCCAACAGCGCCACCCAGGTCAACCTGTTCATCTCCGGCATCCTGGCCTCTCATGTGGCCGGCATGCGGGTGTGGATGAACGTCGCCGACCGGCTCTACCAGCTGCCCATGAGCCTGGTGGGCGTGGCCATCGGCGTGGCCCTGCTGCCCCGCCTCTCCCAGGCCCTGCAGACCGAGGACCATGACGACGCCCAAGGCGCGATGGACCAGGGCGTGGTGTTCGCCCTGGCGCTCAGCCTGCCGGCCGGCGCGGCCCTGATGGCCCTGCCGTTCTGGCTGATCGACGGCCTGTTCACCCGCGGCGCCTTCACGCAAGCCGACGCGGCGGCCACCGGGGCCTTGCTGTTCCACTACGGCTGGGGCGTGCCGGCCTTCGTGCTGCTGCGCATCCTGCAGCCGGCCTTCTTCGCCCGCCAGGACACCAGGACCCCCATGCGCCTGTCGCTGATCTCGGTGGGGGTGAACATCGCGCTGGGGATCGGCCTGTTCTTCGCCATGGGCCCGGCCGGGATCGCGGCGGCCACCAGCGCGGCGGCCTGGATCACCGTGGTCCAGATGGCCCTCACCCTGGCGCGGCGCGACACCTGGCGGCCATCGGCCCAGGCCTGGTCGAAGATCGCCCGCGTGGCCGTCTCCAGCCTGACGCTGGGCCTGGTGCTGGCGCTGGCCAACCAATACCGGGCCCTGATCGAGGCGCCCCTGGCGGCCACAGGCTACGCCAAGGAGATCGCGGTGCTGGGGCTCTGCCTGGCCGGCGCCCTGGCCTACCCGGCGCTGCTGTTCGCCTTCGGGGGCGTGACGCCGGCCGAGGCCAAGGCGGTGCTGCGGCGGCGAAGGAGCGACCCGAAGCCGACGGTGGAGGATATTTCGTAAATTTCTGCTCGTCATCGCCGGGCTTGTCCCGGCGACCCATGAACACCTGATGTCCGGTGCAGGGGCGGCAGCGTGGCCGCTTCGATTTCCAACGCGGAGATCATGGGTGGCCGGGACAAGCCCGGCCATGACGTCTGAATTCTTGCCGCCGCGTCGCGCCCGGACTATGGAGCGCCCATGGCTTGCCCCGGACGCAACACCTGGCGATGGCGCTGACCTCTCCCGCACCTTGAGCGGGCCTTGCGCCTTCACATCCATTCTCCGAAAAGCCTGAACCCATGACCGAACAGACTCCAGCCCTCTACGCGGGCCCGAGACGCGTGCTTTCCGGCGTGCAGCCCTCCGGGGACCTGCACCTGGGCAACTACCTGGGCGCCCTGGTGAAGTTCGCCCACCTGCAGCACGAGGTCCCCACCTTCATCTTCGTGGCCGACCTGCACGCCATCACCGTGTGGCAGGAACCGGCGAAGCTGCGCGGCCAGGTGCGCGAGATCGCCGCCGCCTATATCGCCACCGGCCTCGACCCCAAGGTGGCCACCATCTTCGCCCAGTCGGCGGTGCCCGAGCACGCCGAGCTGGCC
>CANJKG010000226.1 GCA_947474775.1 Caulobacteraceae bacterium
CTGCGCCAGCGGGCCCACATCAAACGCCAGACCATCGAACATCGGCGCTTGCAGCACCGCAAAATCGCCGCCTAAATATCAACCCCAGATGAGGTCCACTCTCCGCTAAATCCGAACCCCGCCTGTCTCAAAACTTCTGACGACGTACACATTCTGATCGGGGTGATGCAGCACAAGCTGCCTCTGGGCGAGGCCGCCTCGACCTACACAACCATGACCATCGGCGATGGACTGGTTAGCCAGATCCCGGCCCTGGTCATCTCGCTGGCCGCAGGCTTCCTGGTCTCAAAGTCTGGCGTCGAGGGCGCGGCCGACAAGGCCCTGGTGGCCCAGTTGGCCATGAACCCGGTGAGCCTGGGGATCGTTTCGGCCTCGGCCGGGGTGCTGGCCTTCGTCCCCGGCATGCCGATGCTCTCCTTCGCCCTCATCTCGCTGGCGGCCGGCGCCTTGGCCTGGCGGCGTTCGCGCGACGCCTTGGCCGCGCCCGAGGTGGAGATCGAGCCGGTCCAGGAGGCCGCAGAGGATCCCATCTCCCAGACGCTCGCCATCGACGAGATCAAGATCGAACTGGGTTACGGCCTGCTGGCCCTGATCAATGACCTTGAGGGCCGCCGGCTCACCGACCAGATCAAGGCGCTGCGCCGAACGCTCGCGGCTGAGTACGGCTTCGTCATGCCCAGCGTGCGCATCCTCGACAACATGCGCCTGCCCTCCCAGGGCTACCGGCTGATGATCAAGGAGCTGGACGCCGGCGCCGGCGAGGTGCGGCTGGGCCAGCTGATGGCCATGGACCCCCGCGGCGGCCAGGTGGACATCCCCGGCGAGCACGTGAAGGAGCCAGCCTTCCAGCTGCCCGCCACCTGGATCGACGAGTCCCTGCGCGAGGAGGCCACCTTCCGCGGCTACACCATAGTCGACCCGGCCACGGTTCTCACCACCCACCTCACCGAGGTGCTGAAGGAGAACATGCCGGACCTGCTTTCCTACGCCGAGGTGCAGAAGCTTCTGAAGGATCTCGCGCCTGAGCAGAAGAAGCTGGTTGACGACCTGATCCCCTCCGTTGTCACCGCCACCACCGTCCAGCGGGTGCTGCAGGCCCTGCTGCGCGAGCGGGTCTCGATCCGCGATCTGCCTGCGATCCTAGAGGGGATCGGAGAGGCCGTGCCCCACACCGCCTCGATCACCCAGGTGGTGGAGCAGGTCCGCGCCCGCCTTGCCCGCCAGCTGTCCTTCGCCCACCGCGCCCCCGACGGCGCCCTGCCCATCGTCACCTTGTCGCCGGAGTGGGAAAACACCTTCGCCGAGGCGCTCATCGGCCAGGGCGAGGACAGGCAGCTGGCGCTCGCCCCTTCGCGCTTGCAGGACTTCATCCGCGGCGTGCGCGACACCTTCGAGCAGGCCGCCCTGGCCGGAGACACCCCCGTGCTGCTGACCAGCCCGGGCGTCCGCCCCTACGTCCGCTCGATCATCGAGCGCTTCCGCGGCCAGACGCCGGTGATGAGCCAGAATGAGGTCCACGCCCGCGCCCGGCTACGCACCGTCGGGACCATCTGAAGCGTCCGCCCCGTTGCGGTCGGGGCTCGCGGCTGCTAGCCGTGCGGTCGGACGGGCGAACCAGCCCTGGCGAGTCTTGGATTACGGATGCGGCGAGCTTTCACCAAACCTCACGGCCAAGGCGCGCAGATTCTCTGGGACCTGCTGACCTTCGAAAGGCTGATGACCAATTCGGTCGTCCACCTGATCTACTGGGCCGGGTTGGCGCTGATCGTGCTGGCCGCCTTCGGGACCATCGGCGCGGCGGTGGGCGTGGCGCTTCGCGAGGCCAGCTGGCTGGGCGCGCTCCTGGCGATCCCGGTGCTGATCGGGGGACTCCTGGTGATCTGCGCCCTGGTGCTGATCTGGCGCTCGTTCTGCGAATTCTACGTGGCGGTGTTCAAGATCAGCGAGGACCTCAGCGCACTTCGCCGCGACGTGGAGGCCGAACGCGCCCGGCTGGGCAAGCCGCCGCTCTGAGCCGGCTTAGCCGGACCGCTTAGCCCGCCTGATTCCCAGTTCGTCGAAAGCGTTGGCCTCCTGGCGGCCCCGATCCTTACGGAGCATCTCCTTGGCCGTCTCGGCCACAAGCTCATACTTCTTCTGGGTCTCGAAGGCCTCGGCGAGCGCGTCGCGCGCCCCACGCTCCTCGGCGATCGCCGCGGCGATCTCCACATGGACGGCCGCCTTGCGCATCCGCAGGCCCTCCAGGAACCCCACATGGTACCAGCCGGCCGCCGCGTCCTGCCTAGCCCGGACCGCCTCGGCCTCGCCCTCGGCATGGAGGCCCTCGAGCTTCGCCTCGGCGGCCAGCCGGCGCTCGACGATTTCGCCCAACCGCTTCTGCAGCACCTCGACCTCATAGGTCGAGATCTTGATGAGCGACTCGGCCCAGCTCATGCCTCAGGCTCCGAGACAAGGATGCCGGCCAGCGCCTGGAAGGCGGCGTCCAGGCTGGTGGACTCGTCCTTGTCCTGCGACAGGAACGCCTCCAGCGCCGGATGCAGCTTGATCGCCCGGTCGATCAGCGGATCAGAGCCTGCGCGATAGGCGCCGATGCGGATCAGCTCCTCCATGTTGGAATAGGCCGACAGGATCTGCCGGGCCTCGGACACCACGCTCCGCTCGTGGCTCTCCTGGTTACCTGGCATGGTGCGGCTGATCGACTTCAGCACATTGATCGCCGGGAACCGGCCCCGTTCGGCGATCGCCCGCTCCATGACGATGTGGCCGTCCAATATCCCGCGCACGGCATCGGCGATGGGCTCGTTGTGATCGTCGCCGTCCACCAGCACGGTGAACAGGCCGGTGATCGGTCCCGCGGTGGTGCCGTCCGGCCGCACGGGCCCCGGCCCCGCCCGCTCGAGCAGCTTGGGCAGTTCGGTGAACACGGTGGGCGTGTAGCCCTTGGTGGTCGGAGGCTCACCGGCGGCCAGGCCGATTTCCCGCTGGGCCATGGCGAAGCGGGTGACGCTGTCCATCAGGCACAGCACTTCCAGGTCCTGGTCGCGCAGGTACTCGGCGATCGCCAGGGTCATGTAGGCGGCCTGCCGGCGCTTCAGGGCCGGCTCGTCGGACGTGGCCACCACCACCACGGCGCGCTTCAGCCCCTCCTCGCCCAGGGTCTCCTCGATGAACTCGCGCACCTCGCGGCCGCGTTCGCCGATCAGACCCACCACCACCGCGTCGCACTCGGCGTTTTTGGCCAGCATCGACAGCAGCACCGACTTGCCCACGCCGGAGCCGGCGAAGACCCCCAGCCGCTGCCCCCGGCTGAAGGTGGTGAAGACGTTCATGGCGCGGACCCCGATGTCCAGGCGCGCGCCGACCCGGGCGCGGGCGTGGGCTGCCGGCGGCGAGGCGCGCAGCGGATAGGGGACAGCGCCCTGGGACAGCGGGCCCTTGCCGTCGATGGGCTCGCCGAAGGCGTCCACCACCCGGCCCAGCCACGCGCGCGTCGGCCGGACGGCTGAGCCTTGCGGCTCTATGCGGATCGAGGCGCCAGGCGCCACACCCTCCACCGGACCGAAGGGCATCAGCAGCGCCCGGGTCTCGCGGAAACCCACCACCTCGGCGGGCAGCGGGGGCGCGCCGAACCGCTCGATCTCGGCGCGGGCTCCCACCGGCAAGCGCGTCAAACCGCCGCGGGCCTCGATCAGGAGGCCATTCACCGCCGCCACGCGGCCGGAGACGGTCAGGGGATCGAGCCGCTCGACGGCGGCCACCAGGCTCTGCACGAAACACCCTCGAACCGGAGCCTGGTCGATCCGGATCGAACGATCTGGATCGTGAATCAGGCACTTCACTCTAAGGACCTTAGCCTCGCGCGACGGCCTTAAGGCCGCGTGAAGATGCGCGTGCGCGCGCGTGAAATCACACACGCGCCAGGCCGGGCGAGGCGCCCGCGCTTCGCCCCTTGTGTCCAATCACAAAAGATTCAACGGCCAGGCGGGTCCGGGACCGTCCCGCCCGTTGCCGGCGATTCTCAAATCGGATTAACGATTCGGTCACGGGGTAACGATTTACATTAACCAGTCTTAAATTAGCTGGTTGGTAAGTTAATCAAGAACCGGGGATAATTTTGTCCGTCGGCGAAGATGATGTGCCAACGCGGTAGGAGAGCTGAATGCGCGTACTGTTGATCGAGGACGACAGCGCCACCGCGCAAAGCATCGAACTGATGCTCAAGTCCGAAGGCTTCAACGTCTATACCACCGACCTCGGTGAGGAAGGTGTCGACCTGGGCAAGATCTACGATTACGACCTCATACTTCTCGATCTCAACCTCCCGGATATGAGCGGCATGGATGTGCTGCGGACCCTGCGGGTGGGCAAGATCAACACCCCGATCATGATCCTGTCCGGCACGGCCGAGATCGACACCAAGGTGAAGACCTTCTCCGGCGGCGCCGACGACTACATGACCAAGCCGTTCCACAAGGACGAGCTGGTCGCCCGCATCCACGCCGTGGTCCGCCGCTCGAAGGGCCACGCCCAGTCGGTGATCAAGACCGGCGACATCACCGTCAACCTCGACGCCAAGACCGTCGAAGTGAACGGCTTGCGCGTCCACCTGACGGGCAAGGAATACCAGATGCTGGAGCTGCTCTCCCTGCGCAAGGGCACGACCCACACCAAGGAGATGTTCCTCAACCACCTGTACGGCGGCATGGACGAACCCGAGCTGAAGATCATCGACGTCTTCATCTGCAAGCTGCGCAAGAAG
>CANJKG010000227.1 GCA_947474775.1 Caulobacteraceae bacterium
ACATTCCTGGGCGGCGAGGACTTCGACCTGCGGATCGTCGATTTCCTGGCCGAGGAGTTCAAGAAGGAGCAGGGCGTCGACCTGCGCAAGGACAAGCTGGCCCTCCAGCGCCTGAAGGAAGAAGGCGAGAAGGCCAAGAAGGAGCTGTCCTTCACCACCCAGTACGAGGTGAACCTGCCCTTCATCTCGATGAATGCGTCCGGCCCGCTGCACCTCAACGTCAAGATCTCGCGCTCCAAGCTGGAAGCCCTGGTCGAGGACCTGGTGGCCAAGACCATCGGCCCCTGCGAGCAGGCGCTGAAGGACGCGGGCCTCAAGAAGTCCGACATCGACGAGGTGATCCTGGTCGGCGGCATGACCCGCATGCCGAAGGTCGTGGAGACCGTGAAGGCCTTCTTCGGCCGCGAGCCCCACACCGGCGTGAACCCCGACGAGGTGGTGGCGCTGGGTGCGGCGGTGCAGGCCGGCGTGCTTCAGGGCGACGTCAAGGACGTGCTGCTGCTGGACGTGACGCCGCTGACGCTCGGCATCGAGACCCTGGGCGGGGTGTTCACCCCGCTGATCGAACGCAACACCACCATTCCCACCAAGCGGTCGCAGACCTTCTCCACCGCCGACGACAACCAGTCGGCGGTGACCATCCGGGTGTTCCAGGGCGAGCGGCCCATGGCGGCGGACAACAAGATGCTGGGCCAGTTCGACCTGGTGGGCATCCCGCCGGCCCCGCGCGGCATCCCGCAGGTGGAGGTGACCTTCGACATCGACGCCAACGGCATCGTCAACGTCCAGGCCCGCGACAAGGCGACCGCTAAGGAACAGTCGATCCGAATCCAGGCCAACGGCGGCCTCTCGGACGCGGACATCGACGCCATGGTCAAGGAGGCCGAGTCCAACAAGGCCGAGGACGAGAAGCGCAAGGCGGGCGTCGAGGCCAAGAACCAGGCCGACGCCGTGATCCACTCCACCGAGAAGGCGCTGGCCGAGCACGGCGACAAGGTGGGCGAGGATGACCGCACGGCGATCACCACCGCTCTCGACGACCTAAAGGCCGTGGTCGATGGCGGCGACGCCGAGGTGATCTCCGCCAAGACCCAGGCGCTGATCCAGGCTTCCATGAAGCTCGGCGAGGCCATGTACGCCGCCCAGCAGGGCGCCGGCCAGGAAGGCCCGGAAGGCGCCCACCCCGGCGGCTCTGGGGCCGACGCGGGCTCGGACGACGTGGTCGACGCGGAGTTCGAGGAAGTGGACGGCGACGGCAAGAAGCCGGCGTGACAACACGTCCCATGTGCTCCGTGAACCTCGCATGCGATGACGTTTACGGGGACGTCGCCGCCGCCTCTGCGCGACAGGGGGCCCTCGCCCGCTCGGCCTCTAGCCTTGCAGCGCGGCGAGGGTCGTCCCACCTCCGCACTCAGGCCACACATGGACCCAAGCCGATCTGATGCGGGACTATTACGAGATCTTGGGCGTCGAGCGTAGCTGTGACGGCGCGATCCTGAAGGCCAGCTTCCGCAAGCTGGCCATGGAGCATCACCCCGACCGTAACGGCGGCTGCGAGGAGGCGGCGGGCCGGTTCAAGGAGATCAACGAGGCCTATTCGATCCTCTCCGATCCCCAGAAGCGGGCGGCCTACGACCGTTTCGGCCACGCCGGCGTGAACGGGGCGGGTGGCGGCGGGCCGCAGTTCCACGACGTCAACGACATCTTCAAGGAGGTGTTCGGCGACGCCTTCGGCGACATGTTCGGCGCCCGCCAGCGCGGCGGCCGCGCCGGCCCGGCCCGCGGCCAGGATCTGCGCTACGACCTGGAGATCACCCTGGAGCAGGCCTACGCCAGCGCCGAGGTGGAGATCGACGTTCCGGCCGCCCTCACCTGCGAGACCTGTGACGGGTCCGGCGCGACCCCGGGCACCTCGCCCACCACCTGCACCACCTGCGGCGGCCAGGGCCGGGTGCGCGCCTCACAGGGCTTCTTCGCCATCGAACGGGCCTGCCCGCGCTGCGGCGGCTCCGGCCAGATGGTCATGGATCCCTGCAAGTCGTGCCGTGGCCAGGGCCAGGTGCGCCGCGAACGGACGCTCTCTGTCCGCATCCCGGCCGGCGTCGACGACGGCGCCCGTATCCGCCTGGCCGGCGAAGGCGACGCCGGCGTCCGGGGCGGCCCGCGCGGCGACCTCTACATCTTCCTGTCGCTGCGGCCGCACGACCTCTTCGAGCGCGACGGCCTGGACCTGCTCTGCACGGTGCCTGTGCCCATGGCCACCGCGGCCCTGGGCGGGGAGATCGACGCGCCGTGCCTGCTGGGCGGCGAGAACTGCGACGGCGCCGCCAAGCAGGTGGTCAAGGTGCCCGAGGGAACCCAGACCGGCCGCACCGTGCGCCTGAAGGGCCGCGGCATGCCCTCGCTGCGCTCCCGCGAGCGCGGCGACCTGGTGGTCGAGCTCTATGTGGAGACCCCGGCCAAGCTCACCGGCCGCCAGAAGGAGCTGCTGCGCGAGTTCGCCGGCCTGTGCGGCGAGCAGCAGCACCCGCAGTCGGCGAGCTTCATCGGCAAGGCCAAGCGCTTCTGGTCGGGCGTCACCGGCGGCTGATACCCGTTTGCGGCGAGGCGGCCTTTCCGCTAGACGTGCCGCCCGCTGGAACGCACCCGTAGCTCAGCTGGATAGAGCGTTGCCCTCCGAAGGCAAAGGTCACACGTTCGAATCGTGTCGGGTGCGCCAGCTTCCTCGCGGCCAAGACGATTCGACGGAACCGATCTTGCCCTACTGCTGCATCCGCTCCGCCGGGGTCGCCGCCAGCTTGTCGTGCAGGGCCCAGACCCCCTTCTGGGTGCGCATCCAGCCGGAGCCCGCCGAGGTGCCGCCGTCCACCGGCATGATGACGCCGGTCACGTAGGAGGCCAGCGAGCTCGCCAGGAAGGCCGCGACCGAGCCGACTTCGTCTGAATGGCTTTCGCGGCCCAGGGGAATGATGGCCTGCATCCCCTCGGTGGCGTTGGGCGCGCGCTCACGCTGCTTGGACGGGTCCACCGGCCCGGTGCGGTTGCCGCGGTTGCCCGGGGTGACGGTGTGGTCGGGGGTGATGGCGTTGACCCGGATCCCATGATCGGAAAGCTCAAGCGCCAGGGTCTTGGTCAGGTTGATCATCCCGGCCTTGCCCGCCGCATAGGCGCCGACGTTGGGGGCCGCGCGCTCGCCCTCGATGCTGGAGATGTTGATGATCGAGCCGCCGCGACCGCCTCGGATCATGATCGGCGCGGCCGCCTTGACCGCCACGAAGGCGCTGACCAGGTTGATTTCAAGGTGCCGGCGGAAACTGTTGTCGCTCATCTGCAGCAGCGGCTTGAACGAGACCCCGCCGGCGTTGTTCACCAGGATGTCCACCCGCCCGAAGGTCTCGTCGGCCTTGGCGATCATGCCGCGGATCTGCTCGGGGTCCATGACGTCCATGGGCACGGGCAGCGCCCTGCGGCCGAGCTCGCGCACCCGCTCGGCCACCTCCTCGGTGCGCTCCGGCACGATGTCGCCGATGACCACGTCGGCCCCGAAGGTCGCCATCGCCAGGGCGATCGACCGGCCGATGCCGCCGCCGCCGCCGGTCACGATCGCGACCTGATCGGTGAGGAGTATGTCGGAGGTTTGCATCTGGCCGCTTCCCTTGTGCTATCGGTGATGGTCAAGAGCGCAGATTAGCCGTCGCCGTCAATCTGGCCAGGCGATGAAAAAGCAAGACGACGTCAGCTATGCCGAGGGGGACAGGGGATATGGGCGAGCAAGTTCCTGGTGATAAGGCGGGGGCCGCCGAGACGCCCGCACGCGGTGGCGTCTACCCCTGGTACGCGCTCACGCTGCTGACCCTGATCTACATCTTCGGCTCGGCGGACCGCGCCGCGGTGGCGGTGGTCACCGAGCCGCTGAAGGCGGAGTTCGGTCTGAGCGACAGCGCCATCGGCCTGCTTACCGGTCCCGCCTATTCGGTGACCTTCGCCATCGCCGTCCTGCCGCTGGGCTGGCTGATCGACCGGACCAACCGCCGAAACCTGCTGACAGCAACGGTCACGATCTGGAGCGCCCTCACCGCGATCTGCGCGGGGGCGCCCAACTTCGCAACCCTGGTGGCGGCCCGCATGGGCGTGGGCGCGGCGGAGGCGGCGGCGTCGCCCGGCAGCCTCTCGCTGATCGCCGACACCTTCCCGCCGAAGCGGCGGAGCACGGCGGTCAGCATCTACTACGCCGGCGTGGCGCTGGGGAACGTGGTGATCTTCATCGCCGGTGGCTGGCTGCTGATGCACTTCGGCTGGCGCACGGTGTTCCTGGTGGCCGGGGTGCCGGGCCTCCTCCTGGCGGCGCTGCTGTATTTCACCACCGTCGAGCCGAAGCGAGGCGCCTTCGACGAGGCCCCGACCCCGGCCGAGGGCAAGATCGGCTACATGGACACCCTGCGTGACATCTTCGGAAACAAGGCGCTGCTGGCCGCCGTGTTCGCGATCACCCTGTCGAGCGGGGTGATGCAATCCTTCTGGTACTGGACCGCCTCCTTCCTGGTCCGCGTGCACGGGGTGGCGGTGAGCCAGGCGGCGATCTGGACGGGCCTGACCATCGGGATTCTCATGACGCTGGGGTCTTTCATGATCGGCCCGATCGTCGACAAGGTGACGGCCGGCCGGCCTTCGCGCATCGCCTGGT
>CANJKG010000228.1 GCA_947474775.1 Caulobacteraceae bacterium
CCTGGGCTTCAGCCGCTCGATCCATTCCAGGGTGCGCTCCAGGTGTGCGTGGGTCGGATGCGGCCGGTGGCGCAGGGCGTCGACGATCCAGACGTCCAGGCCGGCCAGCGCCTCAATGGCCGCCCCGTCGAGGTCCACCACGTCGCTCGAGTAGGCCACGCCGCCGAACCGGTAGCCCACCGAGGAGATGGGGCCGTGGTTCTGCTCGAAGGTGGCGACGGGAATCGCGCCGGATGGCCCCTCCACGGCCCAGGTCTCGCCGTGCGCAGGCAGGTCGATGGCCTCGCAGATCGCCGGATATCCCCCATCGCCGGTGAAGATGTAGTCGAACCGGCGCAGCATGGTGGCCTTGGTGCCGGCGTCCATATGGCAGTCGATCCTCGCCCGCTGGCGGATGTAGAAGGCGCGTACATCGTCCAGGCCATGCACCTGGTCGGCGTGGTCGTGCGTCAGCAGCACGGCGTCCAGCCGCTTCACCCCGGCGGCGGCGGTCTGCAGGCGCAGGTCGGGCGAGGTGTCCACCAGGGCGGTGGTCTCGTGCTCGGCACCCTCCCCCAGGCGGCGCACCAGCAGGGAACAGCGCGAACGGCGGTTCCGCGGGTCGGCCGGATCGCAGTCGCCCCAGTCGCCATCGGCGCGCGGCACGCCGCCGGAGGAGCCGCAGCCCAGGATGGTGATTTCAAGTGTCGCGGTCACGGACGGGGAATCCGGTCGAACAGGGTGAAGAAGGCCTCTTCCGTCCGGGCTTCGGCGTCTGCGAGCGACCAGCCCCGGATCTCGGCCAGCTTGGCCAGGACGTGTGGCAGCATGGCCGGCTCGTTGCGCCGTCCGCGATATGGGATCGGCGCCAGGTATGGGCAGTCGGTCTCCACGATGATCCGCTCGGCCGGCATGTCGCGGATCACGGCGCGGACATCCTCGGCGGCCTTGAAGGTGGCGATGCCCGAGACGGAGAACCAGGCGCCCAGGGCCGCCGCCCGGCGGGCCAGCTCGGCGCCCGAGGTGTAGCAATGCATCAGCATGCGGAAGGCGCCGCGCGCGTACTCCGCCTCCAGGATATCGGCCATGGTCTCATCAGCCTCCCGGGTGTGAATCACCACCGGCAGGCCGGTCTCGCGGGCGGCGGCCACGTGCTCGCGGAACACGCGCGCCTGCACGTCGCGAGGGCTCAGGTCGTAGTGGAAGTCGAGGCCGGTCTCGCCGATGCCAACCACGCGCGGATAGTTGGCCAGCGAGACCAGGGTCTCGGCCAGCAGGCCGGGGTTCTCCTTGGCCTCGTGCGGATGGGTGCCCACCGTGCACCAGATGTCCGGATGCTGCGCCACGGCCAGGCAGGCGGCGAAGGTGGAGACCCGGTCGCTGATGTTGACCATCCGCCGCACCCCGGCGGCCAGCGCGCGGGCGATCACCGCCTCGCGGTCGGCGTCGAACTGCGGCGCGTGCAGGTTGACGTGGCTGTCGATCAGCATGCGCTCAGGCCCTGGCCGCCTGGCGCAGTTCGCCCAGGGCCGTGAACAGGGCGTCGGTGCGGTCGAGGTTCAGCGCCTCCACCTCGCGCGGCAGCCGCTGCAGCGTCTCCCAGGCCCGGGCCCAGCCGTCGAGGCCGCCCTGGCCCATGACCGCCCGCTCCGCCGCGAAGGCGTGGACCCGCTCGCCCAGGCGCTCGAACAGCAGCGAGAACTGGCTCGCGCCCTCCCCGCCCCGGAACCGGTCGGCCAGCGACAGGGCCATGGCGTCATCCACGCGCGGAAGGTCGGCCAGGATGGCGCGGGCGGCGTCGTCCAGGACCAGGGCCTCGGCGGCGGCCAGGGTCATAGCCCGGCCCGGCGCGCCACCGGCCATTTTGGCCAGGCGATGGGCGTCCTCGGCGGTGATGTCCAGGCGGGCCTGCAGGAAGGTGGCCGTGGCGTCCTGGCCCAACGGCTGGAACGCCAGGCGCCGACAGCGCGAGCGGATGGTGGGCAGGAGGCGTCCCGGCGCGTGGGAGACCATCAGCAGCACGCCGTTGGGGGGCGGCTCCTCCAGGGTCTTCAGGAGCGCATTGGCGGCGTTCGGGTTGAGGTCGTCGGCGGCGTCGACGATGGCCACCCGGTGCGGGGCGCTGGCCGGCGACTTGGAGAAGAACTCCCCCAGTTTGCGGGCGTCGTCGACGGGGATGACCTTGCGCGGCTTGCCGTCCTCGCCGACGCGCTCGATCACCAGCAGGTCGGGGTGCGCGCGGGCGGCCATCTGGCGGCTGACCGGATGGTCCGGGCTTGAGCCCAGCAGTCCACGGGAGGGGTCGGCCGGGGCGCCCAGCAGGCGCCGCGCGGCGCGATAGGCGAAGGTGGCCTTGCCCACCCCCTGCGGCCCGGTGAGCAGCCAGGCATGGTGCAGGCGTGAGCGGGCGCGGGCCTCCTCGAAGGCGGTCTCGGCCGCCTCCTGGCCCTGCAGGTCGAAGACCTCGCGCGGATGGACGATCTCGGCGTCAGCCATTGGGCAGCCGCCCGTCGATGGCGGCGACTACGGCGGCCGCCACCTCGTCCATGGAGCGTGTGGCGTCGATCAGGGCGCAGCGGTCGGGCTCGGCCTCGGCGATGCCCAGGAAGGCGGCGCGCAGCTTCTCGTGGAAGGCCAGGCCCTTGGACTCGAAGCGCATCTCCCCGCCCGCGCGGGCGGCGGCGCGGGCGAGGCCGACCTCGGGCGGGACATCGAACACCAGGGTCAGGTCGGGTCGGACCTCCTCCAGCACATGGGTCTCGAGGGCGGCGATGAAGGCCGCGTCGGTCCCTCCGCCGGCGCCCTGGTAGGCGCGGGTGGAATCGGCGAAGCGATCGCAGACCACCCAGGCGCCCCGCGCCAGGGCCAGCCGGATCACCCGCTCGATATGGTCGCGGCGGGCAGCGTACATCAGCAGCGTCTCGGTGACCGGACTCCAGCGGTCGGCGGCGCCGTTCAGGACCAGGTCGCGGATGCTTTCGGCGCCCGGCGATCCGCCAGGCTCGCGGGTGGCGACCACGTCCAGGCCGCGCCCTTTCAGGCGTTCGGCCAGCCGCTTCACCTGGGTGGACTTGCCCGAGCCCTCGCCGCCTTCGAATGTGATGAACCGTCCGCGCGTCACGGCGCCAACATGGCCAGTTCGGGACGAAAGTCTAGAAGTGGCGAATGACCCTGGCCTCGGTGAAGCCGATGGCGGCGACCCGTTCGCGGACAGCCTCGGCCTCCAACTCGTCGGCGCCGCCCCAGAGCAGCACGCGATAGAGGGTGACACCGTCCTCGCGCACCAGGGGCTCGATGACCGCGGCGCCCGCCGGCGAGAGCAGGCCCACGACCCGCTGGGCGTTGAGCCGGTCCGAGAAGGCGCCGGCCTGGACCTTGAACAGCGGGATCGGGTCGGCTGCCGGCGCAGCGGAGGTTTCCACCAAGGTGATGGCGGGGGGAGCCGCCAGGGGCGGCGACGCCGGTCCGATGGATGCTGAAGGCGCCGCGGGCGCGAGCGGCGCAGCCGCCAGGGTGGTGGTCTCGGGCGACGGCGCCCGCCAGATGGGGACCATCGGCTCGGCCAGGGGTGCGGCAGGCGGCGCGGCAACCGGGGTCCAGGCGGGAGCCAGGACCGGCGCGGCGACGGGCGGCGGCTTGGCGGCGTACTGCATGCCGCGCTGGCCGTCGCCCCGGCCCACGTAGCGTACACGCACCCGGGCGAGGCCCTGGCGTTCGTAGCCCAGTTCGCGGGCGGCTTCGCGGCTCAGGTCTATGATCCGGTCGCCTACGAACGGCCCCCGATCGTTGACGCGCACCATCAGACGGCGACCGTTATCCAGGTTGGTCACCTCCACGATGGATGGCAGCGGCAGTGTCGTGTGGGCGGCGCTGGGCAGGTTCATGTCGAACAACTCACCATTGGCCGTGGCCTTCATGTGGAACTGCTGGCCGTACCAGGAGGCCATGCCCTTCTCGTCATAGTCCGGCTGCTCCCGCGGCACATACCAGATGCCGCCCACCTGATAGGGCTGGCCGACCTTGTAGGGGCTCCCCGGCCCCGGCCCAGCCCGGGTCGGAAGGTCGGGTCTGGCGCTGACGCAGGCCTGCAAGCCGACCGCCAGGATACTGACAAACCCCGCCGTTGCGGCGTTTCGGATCGTGCGGCGAATCCCGTTCATGGACCGAGACTGTGGACGACATGGTTTGCGCGCCGTTAACCGCGATCTCGACGTTCAAGCGGAACCTCACCGAACGCGCGTCGTTGAAGGGGCCGTAACTGGATCGGGTCACCCGCCGCGACGTCGTGGGGAGCGAGACGGATCCCAGCATTGGAGCCGTGAAATGAGCGATACCCTGAACAGACTAATGACCCGCGGGATGTGCGTGGCCCTCACCGCCGTCGGATTGGCCCTTGCGGCCGCCCCGGCCTATGCACAGACCGTGGACGAGATCACCGTCATGGGCTGGTCTGACCCCCTTTGTCCGCCGTCAGCGCCAATGAGACAGATTCAGGGTTCCTGCTAGCGGAGGGTTTTGATCTCATCGCAGTGACGTAGGAACGAAGATGAGATCAAAACCCTTGCCCTTGAAGACGACCCCCGGTGAGCGGGTGGTGAAGGACATCCGGCGCGAGACGCGGCGGCATTTCTCGGCGGAAGACAAGATCAGGATCGTGCTGGACGGCCTGCGCGGCGAGGACAGCA
>CANJKG010000229.1 GCA_947474775.1 Caulobacteraceae bacterium
CGGCAAGTCGGTCGGCTCGTCCAACCCCTACAACATGGTGCGCGCGACCTTCGAGGCGCTGAAGGCCCAGTCTTCACCCCGCCAGGTCGCCGCCAAGCGCGGCAAGAAGGTCTCCGACGTGATCGGCCGCCGCGCCGACGGCGCCTCGGCGGCTGCGCCCGCCGCGGACGCGGAAGGATAACTCAAGATGGCCACCGTCACCGTTCGCCAGACCGGCAGCCCGATCCGTCGCAAGAAGGATCAGCGCGCCACCCTCTCGGGCCTTGGCCTGAACCGCCTCGGGCGTGTCTCGACGCTTGAGGACACCCCTTCGGTACGCGGGATGATCGCCAAGGTCTCCCACATGGTCGAGATCGTCGAAGGATAGACTTTCGCCAGGCCTATCGGGCCCGCACACATCAGCCGAGTCGGGGCGCCGCCCCGGCGACAGATCTCCAAGGAGAGGCGTTACATGACCAAGCTCAACGAACTGGCCCCGCGCGAGGGCTCCACCAAGGGCCGCATGCGCGTCGGCCGTGGCCCGGGCTCGGGCAAGGGCAAGACCGGCGGCCGCGGCGTGAAGGGCCAGAACTCCCGTTCCGGCGTCGCCATCGCTGGCTTCGAGGGCGGCCAGATGCCCTTGCACATGCGCATGCCCAAGCGCGGCTTCAACAACCCCTTCGCCAAGGAGTTCGCGGAAGTGAACCTGTGGCGCCTGGAACAGGCGATCGCCGCCGGCAAGCTGGACGCCAAGAAAGCCATCGACGGCGAGGCCCTGGTAGCCGCCGGCGTGGTCCGTCGCATCAAGGACGGCGTCAAGCTGCTGGGCAAGGGCGAGCTCACCTCCAAGATCAACCTGACGGTCTATTCGGCCACCCCTTCAGCCCGCGCTGCGGTTGAGAAGGCGGGTGGAACGCTCACCACGACCAAGAAGGAAGCTCCGGCGGAAGCTTGAGCTTAAAGCCTGCGCACGCCAGCCTCGCTTTCGGGGCTGGCGCGTCCTATCTGAGCAGGATCACGAGTCAGGGGAATTGCTGAATGGCCTCGGCCGCCGAACAGCTCGCCGCCAACATGAACTTCGGCGCCTTCCAGAAGGCGACGGAGCTCCATAAGCGCATCTGGTTCACACTGATGGCGATGGTGGTCTATCGCCTGGGGACGTTCATCCCGATCCCCGGAATCGACCCGGCAACCTTCGCCCAGGCCTTCGAAGGCCAGTCGAAGGGCATCCTGGGCATGTTCAACATGTTCTCGGGCGGCGCCGTCGAACGGATGGCCATCTTCGCCCTGAACGTGATGCCCTATATCTCGGCCTCGATCATCGTCCAGCTGCTGGGCACGGTCTATCCGCCGTGGGAGAAGCTCAAGAAGGAAGGCGGCGAGGCGGGGCGCAAGACGCTCAATCAGTACACCCGCTACCTCACTGTCGTGCTGGCGGTGTTCCAGTCTTTCGGCATCGCCGTGGGCCTGTCCAACAGCCCGGGCCTGGTGGACAACCCGGGCCCATTCTTCATCATTTCGACCGTGGTCACCCTCACCGGCGGCACGATGTTCCTCATGTGGCTGGGCGAGCAGATCACCAGCCGCGGCGTGGGAAACGGGGTCAGCCTGATCATCTTCGCCGGCATCGTGGCGGTCATGCCGCGCGCCGTCAGCCAGGCTTTCTCGCTGGCCCGCACCGGGGCGATGAGCGGCGGGGCGCTGCTGCTGATTGCGCTGCTGGTTGTGGCGGTGACCGTGGCCATCGTGTTCATGGAACGCTCCCAGCGCCGGCTGCTGGTGCAGTATCCCAAGCGCCAGGTGGGCAACCGGATGTTCGGCGGCGACACCTCGTTCCTGCCGCTCAAGATCAACACCGCCGGCGTCATCCCGCCGATCTTCGCCTCGTCCCTGCTGCTGCTGCCGGCTACGATGATGGGCTTCCTGGCCACTGCCGACATGCCGGCCTGGGCGCAGTGGGTGCCGGGCCTGGTGGGCCAGCTGCAGCACGGCCAGCCGGCGTTCATGGTGCTCTACGGTCTGCTGATCGTGTTCTTCTGCTTCTTCTACACCTCCGTTGTGTTCAACCCGGAGGACACGGCGGAGAACCTGCGCAAGTACGGCGGCTTCATGCCGGGGATCCGGCCAGGCAAACGCACCGCCGAGTACCTGGATTTCGTGCTCACCCGGCTGACGGTGATCGGCGCGGCCTACATCACCATCGTCTGCCTGCTGCCCGAGATGCTGATCGGCTTCTACAACGCGCCGTTCTACATGGGCGGCACCTCCGTGCTCATCGTGGTCAGCGTGACCATGGACACGGTGACGCAAATCCAATCACATCTCCTGGCGCACCAGTACGAAGGGCTTATCAAGAAGTCCAAGCTGCGGGGCATGCGCAACCGCTGACCTGAAGGCGGGGCAAGGGGAAATCGCCGGTCCACGGGCCGGCGAGGGGAGGCGGGAAAGATATGAACCTGATCCTGTTCGGGCCGCCGGCGGCGGGCAAGGGCACCCAGGCCAAGCGCCTGGTCGACGGGCGCGGCATGGTCCAGCTGTCCACCGGCGACATGCTGCGCGCCGCCGTCGCCTCCGGCTCGGAGCTCGGCCAGCGGGTCTCTGGCATCATGCAGCGCGGCGAACTGGTCTCCGACGACATCGTGGTCGCCCTGATCGAGGAGCGGTTGCCCGAGGCGGACGCCGCCGGCGGGGCGATCTTCGACGGCTTCCCCCGCACGCTGGCCCAGGCCCAGGCGCTGGACGCCATGATCCAGCGCCGCGGCGCGAAGATCGACCTGGTGGTCCGCCTCAAGGTGGACGACGCGGCTCTCATGCAGCGCATCGCCGGGCGATTTGCCGAGAGCGGCCGCGCCGACGACAATCCCGAAAGCTTCAAGGTTCGGCTGGAGGCCTACAACGCCCAGACCGCGCCCTTGCTGCCCTACTACCGCGACCAGGGCCGGCTGGCCGAGGTCGACGGCATGGGCTCGGTGGATACGGTGGCCCAGGCCATCGACGCCACCCTCGCCACCGCCTGACAGCGCTCCCTTAGCCCGCGATTTGCCATCCGCGGTCGCTTCGTGCTTTCCTTCGACGCCCGGCGCGACGCCGGGGGGAAGTCGATCAGCGTGCCGACGCGGCCGGATGTGGCCCAGCGTCCGAATTACGTTGAGCGAACGGGCGTTTCCGTTGTTGACGGAGACGTAACGATCCTTATAACCGGCGCTTCCGCGAAAGAGCGCGAAGGACGCGCTGGCCTATTGCCTTCGGGTCCTATGGCCAGGGCGCCGTTCGCGTTCCTCTTGCGTGACCAGGAGAGATTTTAACGTGGCCCGTATCGCTGGCGTCAATATTCCGACCAACAAGCGCGTTGTGATCGCGCTGCAGTACATCCATGGCATCGGCCGGGCGAAGGCCCGCGAGATCGTCGACAAGGTCGGCATCGAGGATGCCCGCCGGGTCAATCAGCTGACCGACCAGGAAGTGCTGCACCTGCGCGAAGCCATCGACCGCGACTACACGGTGGAAGGTGACCTGCGTCGCGAGACCGCGGTCAACATCAAGCGGCTGATGGACCTGGCCTGCTATCGTGGCCTGCGCCACCGCAAGGGCCTGCCCGTCCGCGGTCAGCGCACCCACACCAACGCCCGGACCCGCAAGGGCCCCGCCAAGCCGATCGCCGGCAAGAAGAAGTAAGAGAGCTTATCTCCGATGGCCAAGGAACCGGCGCGCGTCAAACGTCGCGAACGCAAGAACATCACCTCGGGCGTGGCGCATGTGAACGCCTCGTTCAACAACACCATGATCACCATCACCGACGCCCAGGGGAACACTATCTCCTGGTCCAGCGCCGGCATGATGGGGTTCAAGGGCTCCCGGAAGTCTACGCCCTACGCCGCCCAGATGGCGGCCGAGGACGCTGGCCGTAAGGCCGCCGAGCATGGCGTGAAGACCCTGGAAGTGAACGTCTCGGGCCCCGGTTCGGGCCGCGAGTCGGCGCTCCGCGCCCTGCAGTCAGTGGGCATGACCATCACCACCATCCGGGATGTGACTCCCATTCCGCATAACGGTTGCCGGCCGCCTAAGCGCCGGCGCGTCTGAGTAAGACCGCTAGCTATCCCTGCGCCGGCCCGATCCGAGGCCGGCGATCCTGCGTTTCGAGGGACACCCATCCGTGATCGAGAGAAACTGGAACGAGCTCATCCGTCCCGAAAAGCCGGTGATCGAGATCGGCGCCGACGCCGCCCGCAAGGCGCGTCTGGTGGCCGAGCCCCTCGAGCGCGGCTTTGGCGTGACGCTTGGCAACAGCCTTCGCCGCGTACTGCTATCCTCTCTGCAGGGCGCCGCTGTGACCGCCGTTCAGATCGACGGCGTCGTGCACGAGTTCTCCTCCCTTGAGGGCGTGCGCGAGGACGTTGTCGACATCGTCCTGAACATCAAGCAGCTGGCCGTGCGCATGCACGCAGAAGGCCCCAAGCGCATGACCCTGCGCGCGACGGGCCCCGGCGCGGTGACCGCCAGCCAGATCGAGGCCCCCTCGGACATCGAGATCCTCAATCCCGACCACGTGCTCTGCACCCTGGATGAGGGCGCCAACGTGCGCATGGAATTCACGGTCCAGACCGGCAAGGGCTACGTCGCCGCCGAGATGAACCGGCCCGAGGACGCCCCGATCGGCCTGATCGCCGTCGACGCCCTCTATTCCC
>CANJKG010000230.1 GCA_947474775.1 Caulobacteraceae bacterium
CGCCTCGCTTCAGTTGAAAGCGCGTACTGAGGCACGTTCCGCACGCCTGCGCTACCTCGGGATCATGCCCGGGAATACATACTGTTGTAGCAGCACGATCACGCCGAGGATCAGGGTCAGGATGATGCTGTGCTTGAAGGTCCGCGCCACCACCTCGCCCTCGCGCCCCTTGAGGTTGGTGGTGGATGTTCCCGTGGTGATGTTCTGCGGCGAGATCATCTTGCCCATCACCCCGCCCGAGGAATTGGTCGCCGCCATCAGCACCGGATCGAGGTCCAGCTGGCGGGCGGCCACCACCTGCAGGTTGCCGAACAGGGCGTTCCCCGAAGTGTCGCTGCCGGAGAGGAACACCGCCAGCCACCCCAGGAAGGCCGACAGCAACGGGAACAGCCAGCCCGCCGAGGCCACGCCGACGCCCAGGGTGTAGCTCATGCCGGAGTAGTTCATCAGATAGGCGAGGCCCACGATCAGCATGGTCGTGAGCGCGGGTATCCGCACCTGTCTCAGCGAAGCGGCCAGAACGCCCGCGATGTCGCCCAGCTTCAGCTTCACCACGAACGCCGTAATCAGGGTGGCCAGGAGGATCGCGGCGCCGGTCCCCAGCGGCTGGAAGTTCCAGATCGCCGCATAGTCCTTGCCGTAGGTGGTGATGTGGACCTGGTTGTGCAGCCCCGGCCAGGGGACCGGTATCTGGCCGACGAGGTTGATCTTCAGGTGGATCCACAAGATCACCACGGCGGCCAGGACGATCCAGGGGATCCAGCCTTTCCACGGCGCCACCGCGCTCCGCGCCATGTCCGCCGACACCGGCGCGAGCGCGAAATCCGGGTCGATCTTCACGGGCCTGAGCCTCAGGAAGAGGAGGGTCGCCAGGAGTGAAACCCCCGAGGAGATCACGTCTGTGAGCGCGTAGCCGATGTAGTTCGACGACACGAACTGGCCGAGCGCGAAGGAGCCGCCCGCCACCAGCAGCACCGGCCAGACGCCTCGCAGCGCGCGCAGGCCGCCATAGAGCACGATCACATAGAACGGCAACAGCACGGCGATGAACGGCAGCTGGCGCCCGATCATCGCGCCCAGGGTGACGTCCGACAGCTGCGTCACGGCGCCCAAGGTCGTCACCGGCGTTCCCAGGGCGCCGAAGGCCACCGGCGCCGTGTTGAAGATCAGGGTGAAGACCAGGGCGTCCATGGCCGGGAAGCCCAGGGCGATGAGCAGGGCCGCGGTGATGGCGATCGGGGCGCCGAAGCCCGCGACGCCCTCCAGCAGGCAGCCGAAGCAGAAGCCCACCACCACCAGCACCACCCGGCGGTCGTCCGGCAGGTGGGCGACCATCCAGGCACGGAAGGCCTCGAACCGGCCTGAGACGACGGTGAGATTGTAGAGGACCAGCGCGTTGAACACGATCCACATGACCGGAAGCAGCGCGAAGGTGGCGCCCGCGCCGACGCTGCTGAGGGCCGTGCCCGCAGGCAGCTTCCAGACCGCGATCGCCAGCCCCAGCGCGACCGCGAGGCCCGCTGCCGACGCCTGCCATGCGGGCCTGCGCACCACGCCCAGCAGGATCAGGACGGTGGCGATGGGGATCGCGGCCACCAGGAACGACCATAGCAGGCTCTCGCCCACGGGCGTCACGAGCTGATGAAACAACCGCCCCTCCCAGCTTGTCGGACGCCGCCTCTGATGCGCGGCTTCACCGCAAGAGGACGGCCCTTTCGCCGCTTTGACAAGGCGGTATCGCCCGGTCAGGTTGGCCGCCCTTCGGATAGCGGCTGAACGGATCGAACCCAGTGAACACCCCTGAGATCGCGGACGTCCTGATCATCGGCGCGGGGGCCGCGGGCGGCGTCGCCGCCAGGCGTCTGGTAGATGCTGGCCTCACCGTCGTGGCGCTGGAACAGGGCGACTGGACCGATCCCAACCAGTACCGCGGCGCCTCCTGGGACTGGGAGCTCAGCGCCCAGGGCCCATGGGCCTCCAACCCCAACGTCCGCAAGCTGCCGCAGGACTATCCCGTCGACGAGACCGAAGCCGACATGGGGATCATCAACTTCAACGGGGTGGGCGGCTCGACCATTCTCTACAGCGCCAACTGGCATCGTCTCACGCCGGCCGATTTCCGGCGCCGCTCAGAATTCGGCGTGGCCGACGACTGGCCCATCGGCTACGGCGACCTGGAGTCCTTCTACGACCGCACCGACCGCGACATCGGCGTCTCCGGCCTGGCGGGCGATCCGTTCTACGCCCCCACCGGCGAATTCCCCCTGCCGCCGTTCAACATGAAGTCCGGCACGCTCGCCGTCGCCCGGGCTCTGGCGAAGAAGGGCATGCACTGGTGGCCGGGCTCCAACGCCATCCTCACAGCGCCCTACGACGGCCGGCGCGGCTGCATCCTGCGCGGCGCCTGTCAGACCGGCTGCAACGAGGGGGCCAAGTCCTCCTTCGACATCACCCACTGGAAGCGCGTGGTCGCCGGCGGCGGGGTGCTGCTCACAGGCGCGCGGGTGCGCCGCATCCTCATCGACCCCAAGGGCCTGGCGGCCGGCGCGGAGTGGATCGACAGGGATGGCGGTCTGCACGTGCAGCGGGCGCGGATGGTGCTGTGCGCCGCCAGCGCCGTGGGCACGGCGCGGCTGCTGCTTGCCTCGGCGTCGGAGGCCTTCCCGACCGGCCTGGCCAACCGCTCCGACCAGGTGGGCCGCCGGCTGATGCTGCACCCCGTGTCCAAGGTGCTGGGGGTCTTCCCCGAGCCCCTGGAAAGCTGGGAAGGCCCGTTCGGCGCCGACATCAACTGCATGCAGTACGGCCGCATGGACCCGAAGCTCGGCTTCATCGGTCCCTCGAAATGGTCCCTGCATCACGCCGGCGACGGCCCCATGGGCGAGGCCCTTCGGGTGATCGCTGAGCAGGGGCCGGGCGGCGAGCACCACGCCCGCTTCGCCGAGCGGTTCGGCCACATCCAGCGCTGGGTGGTGATGATCGAGGACCTGCCGCTGGAGACCAACCGGGTGGTGCTGTCGCCCGACCTGACGGACTCGTCGGGCATGCCGGCGGTGAAGCTGCTTTACCGCTTCACCGACGACGTGCGCAAAGCGCTGGCCTTCAACGCCGAGGGGGCCAAGCAGGCGTTGCTTGACGCCGGCGCCACCCACACCGAGACCAGCCCCGGCCGCGCCGCACACATGTTGGGAACGGCGCGGATGGGTGACGATCCCGCGACCTCGGTGGTCGACAGTTGGTGCATGAGCCACGACGTCCCCAACCTCGGGATCATCGACGGCAGCGTCTTCGTCACCGCCAGCTGCGTGAACCCCACCAGCACCATCGCCGCACTCGCCCTGCGCACCGCCGAGCGGCTCATCGAGACCCGGGCCAGCTGGCCGACGCCGGGCGCACCGGTGGTTGGCGAACATCCGCCCGGCCGCGCCATCCCCCGCCAGGCGACCCCGCCCACCCAGTTTTCGCCGCTCGAGCGCGAACGCCTGCGCGGCCTGGCCGACGTCCTGATTCCGGGTGGCGAGGGCATGCCCTCCGCCAGCGCCGCCGGCGTCGCCGACCAGGGCCTGGACCGCGTGCTCTTGGCCCGCCCGGACCTGGCGCCAAACCTGCGGACCGTCCTCGCCCAGCCGGCGCACGACCCCCTGGCCTTCCTCAAGGACTTCGCCGCCCGCGCGCCCGGCGACTTCCGCAACTTCCTGATTGTGGTGTCCGGCGCCTACTACACCGACCCAGCCATCAAGGCCGCCATAGGCTACGCGGGCCAACCGGAGACGCCGCACCGGCCAGAGCGCGTCCCCGCCTACATCACGGAAGGCCTGCTGGACCACATGCTGAAGGGCTGAGGCTCCCTAGATCGTCGCCACCGGCGTCACGGGAGAGCCCACGGCTCCGGGCAGGCGAAGCGGCGGGGCGGTGAGCAGAAAGGCCGTCCGCTTGCGCTGGGCCAAGGCCGTCGCGAGCTCGGCCTTCTGCGCCTCCATGGCGCGCATCACGTCGTCGGCGTCGAACAGCTCGCCGCGGCGCCACAGGCTGTCCCACCGGGTCGAGTATTGCAGCGGCATGGTCACCCCGTCGTCGCAGGTGATGTCGGTTCTGTTGGGCCAGTGGGCGCACTCCCTGTGCCGGTTCATCTTGGGCCCGTCCGGCGAGATGGTCGCGAACAGCTTGGGCGGATGCGCCAACGGGAGGCGCCTTGCATGGTGTGGGTGGGCTTCTCCTCGCGGCGATCAGGACGGGGCGGGCTCGGCGGAGGCCTTGAGGTCGGCCCGGATCGTCACGGCGGCCAGCACGTAGTGCACCGCCGCCCAGACCTTCAGCAGGGCCAGGGCGAACAGCGCGAACTGCAGGGAATTCTCGCCGAGCAGCGGTCGCAGCCCGTCGCTCAGGAGGCCCGCGATCAGCGGGCCCAGGGACTGCCCTATCCCGTTCAGCACGAACAGGTACATCGCCACCGACATGGCGCGCATCTGCGAGCCGCCCAGGGCCTGCAGCACGGGATAGACCGGGCCGGCGTAGGCCATCCCGGCGACCTGCGGCAGGAACATCAGCGCCAGGAACAGGCCGAAGGTGGGCACG
>CANJKG010000231.1 GCA_947474775.1 Caulobacteraceae bacterium
CTTCCAGCGCCCGCCGCAGCCGCAAGGTGGGCACCGGACAGCGATGTCCGCGTGCGTCAACGAGGATGATTTCCCCAGCCATGAGTCAGGGATACACCAGCGGAGCAGCCGGGCGATAGCCGCGCCGGTCCGAACGGGGAATACGGATGAAGACACGCGCGGCCGTGGCGTTCGAGGCCAGGAAACCCCTCGAAGTACTCGAGGTGGACTTGGAGGGGCCCAAGGCCGGGGAGGTGCTGGTGGAGATCCGCGCCACCGGCGTCTGCCACACCGACGCCTACACCCTGGACGGGCTCGATTCCGAGGGGATATTCCCCTCGATCCTGGGCCACGAGGGGGCCGGTGTGGTGCTGGAAGTTGGCCCCGGCGTCACCAGCGTGGCGGCCGGCGACCATGTCATCCCACTTTACACCCCGGAATGCCGCCAGTGCAAAAGCTGCCTCTCGCGCAAGACCAACCTGTGCACGGCGATCCGTGGGACGCAGGGCAGGGGGCTGATGCCCGACGAAACCAGCCGCTTCTCCTACAAGGGACAGGCGATCTTCCACTACATGGGCTGCTCGACCTTCTCGAACCACACCGTGCTGCCGGAGATCGCGGTGGCCAAGATCCGCAAGGACGCGCCCTTCGACAAGGCCTGCTACGTGGGCTGCGGCGTGACCACGGGAATCGGCGCCGTGGTCAACACCGCCGGGGTCGAGGCGGGCTCGAACTGCGTGGTGTTCGGCCTGGGCGGCATCGGGCTGAACGTGGTCCAGGGCCTCAGGATGGTGGGCGCGGCGATGATCGTCGGCGTCGACATCAACCCGGCCCGCGAGGCTTGGGGTCGCCGCTTCGGCATGACCCATTTCGTCGATCCGAACCGTGTCATGGGCGATCTGGTGGCCCATCTGGTTGAGCTAACGGGGGGCGGCGCCGACTACACCTTCGACGCCACCGGCAATACGGTGGTCATGCGCCAGGCGCTGGAGGCCTGTCATCGCGGCTGGGGCGAGAGCATCATCATCGGCGTGGCCGAGGCGGGCAAGGAGATCGCGACGCGGCCCTTCCAGCTGGTCACCGGTCGGGTCTGGAAGGGCACGGCCTTCGGCGGCGCCCGCGGGCGAACCGACACGCCGACCATCGTCGACTGGTACATGGACGGGAAGATCGAGATCGACCCGATGATCACCCACACCTTCCCGCTGGAGCGGATCAACGAGGCCTTCGACCTGATGCACCGCGGTGAGAGCATCCGCAGCGTCGTGGTCTATTGATCAGCGCGAAAGGTGCAGGTTGGCGATCTGGCCGGCCACCGACTGGAACACCGAGTTCAGCTGCGAAGCTGATTGCACGTCGAAGTAGTGGTTGATGTCCGTGGCGCAGTTGGACAACACGGTGCTCGACCCGCCCACGACTTCCACCCGGATCGCGTAGATCTCGATGTTGACGTTCGGCGCCTTCATGGCCTGACACAGCAGCGCGAGGCGGGAATCCAGCGCCGCTGTGCGGGTCGCCTGACTGTCCGTACCGGCCAGCGGCGTTCCATTGGCCTTGAGGACGCGCCCCTGCCAGACATAGCCGACACCTGAATAGTCCGAGCGGTTTCCCGTGTCCGTGCGATCGCTGATGGTGTTGTCGCCGTCGGTCATGAGCACGACGATCTTCTTCAGCTTGGTTGCGTTGTACGCCAGGCCATCGTTGAATGGCGCCTTCGGCGCGAGGGCGTGCCAGCCCCAGACCAGCCCCATAGGGATGTTGGTGGTGCCGGTGGCGGACATGGCGGACACCGTCGCGCGCAGCGAGCTCCAGTTCTGCGACAGGCGCTGGATCGACTGCATGGTGCAGCCCCGGTTCGGGCCCTTCTGGAGACTGAGGCCGCCGATCTGGACGTACTTGTCTATCCGGCCCTGACGGACCTTGAAGTTGCTGCTGCTGGAGTTATCCGAGACGTAGCTGTTGCTGTAGTCGTCGTCGAAACTGGCGTCCGGCTCGTCGGGGGCGAAATAGGGTGTGAACAGCGTCGCGCCGGTGGTCGGCTCCGTGTCCTGGATGTCATAAGGCGCCTTGCGGCTTTCCACGCAGCCGGCCCAGTTGATCCCAATCGTTTCCAACAATGTGAAACGGTTTGCCGCGTAGGTCCCGGAAGATTTCGTGAAGATCTCGTTGTTGATCGGCGACGATCCATCCTGGTCGATCCAGCTGGAATAGCGATAGGTCGAGCCCACCCGGACGGTCTGCGAGAACGGGATGATGGCGATTTTCACGGCGGCCGGATCGACGCTGCGGAGCTGGGCCTGTTCCATGGTGTTGATGAAGTTCGTCGCGGCCGTCTTCAGGTTGGACAGCTTGCTCCCGTCCATGGAGCCGGTGTTGTCGAGCACCAGGGCGATCTCGAGCTTGGCGTTGGCGCGCCGGACCTCGGATGTGGCCCCCACCGCCATGTCCTCGCCGTCCATCAGCCCGGCGACCAATGGGTCGATCGTGGCGTCGGCCTGCCCAACCACCCGACCGTCAGGCATCAGGGTGAAGGTAGTCGAGACCATCTCGAAGTCGCGCGGCCCGGTGGGCAGGTTGTTGTTGAACAACCGCATGCCCTCCGCCTGGATCACGGCGGGGTCCATCGTGTTCACCCGCGCCGCGCCGAGGGAGGCGGCGTCGAGCGCGTCCTGCAGCTGGATCTTGGCGCTGGTGGCCCGGAAAAGGTCCACCCCGCCCAGGGCGGCGATGGTGGCCGGGGCCATGGTCGCCGCCACCAGCATGGCGACATTCCCACCATTGGCTGCGCCGAACCGTCTGCGCTTATGCGCCATCGTCGAACCTTCCGTTCCTGCAAGCTCGCGAAGCTTTGCCAGCGAACTCGAAAGCAGAATGACGTCTGACGGTTAGGCCGCGGTTAGGCGGCATATTTAATTGAACTTCACGCTACAACTATCACCTTCATTAAGCGTCGGGCATTACTCGATAGCGCGGTCAGTCCAACTGAACGGAGGATCGCGGTTTTGGGATTGCGGGCGTTCTGGCGCAGGGAAGACGGAGCCACGGCGCTGGAGTTCGCCCTGGTTTCGCCGTGCCTGATCATCCTCATGCTGTCGATCATGGAGATCGGCGTACTGGCGTTCATGTCGGCCAGCCTGGACAACGCCGTGCAGTCTGCGGCGCGCGCGGTGCGCACGGGTCAGGCCGATGGCCCCGCGACCGGGCCGGCGTTCGAGGACGCCATCTGCAATCGGATCATGGCCGCCTCGATGACCACCTGCCGCGACAAGCTGAACATCAGCGTCCGCCGCTTCACCAGCTTCAACAACGTGGCCGCGGCCGCCGGCACCCAGCCGGCGGGCGAGTTCGACAGGGGCCAGGCCGGTGACATCATGCTGGTCAAGGCGACGCTGCGCTGGCCGCTGCTGACCCCGTTCATGGGCCGGCTCTATCACCAGGTCGCGCCGTCCGAGGTGATCCTGGACTCCCGCGCCACCTTCAAGAACGAGCCCTACACATGACCTTCCGCCCGAGGAGCTTCCTCGCCGACAAGCGCGGTGTCGCGGCCATGGAGTTCGCCTTCATAGCCCCGGTCCTGATCGCCCTCTATCTCGGTGCGGTCGAACTCACCCTGGCGTTCCAGGCCCAGACCCGCCTGGCCCACATGGCCTCGGCCATGGCCGATATGGCGGCGCAGAACCGCGCCATCACGACCGCTCAGGTCGACGACGTGATGCAGGCCGGGTCGGTGATGACGTTTCCGTTGCCGGCCGCGCCACTCGGTCAACGAATCGCCAGCATCAGTCGCAGCAGCACTGGAGTCGTGACCGTCGACTGGACCCGATCCCAGAATTTCGAATGCGCCCCTGCGCCCACCGTCCCGGCCGGCTTCCTGAACAACAACGAAAGCGTGATCGTCGCGGACGTCCGCTATGAGTATCCCTCGACCTTCTCCCTGATCCTGCCGCCCACCATGCGCTTCGAGCGTCACGCCTATCTGCGGCCCCGGCTGTCCGACAAGGTGGAGCTGCAATAGTCCAGGCGTGACGGGCACATAGGCTGTGCTGTCCAACGGTCAGGCCGGGCGCTCAAGGGTAGGGCTTATGGAGCGAACCCGGGACAGCGCGCCACAGCCCCGACGAGGCGATGACCCGTCGTCCAGTCATTCCGCCGCCGATCTAGGCGACATCAGGCGCGGGGAGGGACCCGCAGCGCCAGCCAGGTGTCGCGCACGCTCGCCAGCCTGGGCTCCACGTCGCCATTGAGGTCGTGGGTCGTCTCGAACTGCATCCCGGCCAGGTCCCCGCGCCGCCACTTGATCACGGCCTCGAAGGCCTCGCCGGTCTGCAGGTCGGTGAGGATCACCCGCGGCGGCAACTGGTACATGGCGTCGATCTTGACCTTCGAGCCCGAGGGCGAGCGGTCGAGGATGGTGCAGTCGGCCCAGCGCGCGAGATTCTGACCGTAGGCCAGCCGAGGCGGGATCTTCATAGGCATCCGCGGCTCGGCCCGGCGCTGCATCTGGATGCGGTTCGGGTAGCTCATACCCTCGCTTTAGCCGGTTAGGGTTTCCGGTCCGGTAAAGCACTTGGATATTTCCAGGTAAATTTGAGGGTA
>CANJKG010000232.1 GCA_947474775.1 Caulobacteraceae bacterium
CAATCGAGGCGCCATTCACGTCCCGCTCGCCTTTCCAGAAGGAGACCCCCGCGTGCCAGGCGCGGCGCTCCTCGGGCGCCAGCCGGAAGACGCGGCCGTCCTCCTCCACCAGATAGTGCGACGAGACCTTGGCCGCCGGATCGCGCAGCCGGTCCAGCGCCGCCTCGCCGGTGGGCATGCCGGTGTAGTGCAGCACGATCATCGACGGCGGCGTCTTGCGGGCGTCGAAGTTCGGGGAAGGCGCGTCGATGAAATCCATCGCCGGGATGGTGGTCAGCGTTGGCCCGACGGTCAACGCCGGCGCACGAACCTCAGCGCGGTGTGGGTGTCGGAGAAGCCCACCACCTTGTTGTCCACCAGGCCGCAGGCCCTGGCCGCCGCCATGACCTCGATGTCCTTGACGGTGGCGGCCCTGCCCTTGCGCGAGACCACCCAGAGCGCGCCCTTGGGCGCAAGCGCCGGGACCAGCTCGCCGATCCGCGCCAGGGCGGATGGGTCGTCGGCGCCATAGAATAACAGGTCGAGGTCGCGCATCTCTCCCACCGGAGCGGCGTCCCGCGCGGCCAGTTCCTCGGCCAGGGCCGGATCGTCCACCGCCAGCATGGCGGCGCGCATGCCGGGCTTCACGCCGATCTTGTCCAGCCGGCCCTTGGGGTTGAGGATCGCCTCGGCCCAGCTCGCCGCCGCCTTCTCGCCCAGGATGAACCGGGAGCCGTCAGCGAGCACCAGGTCGGCGCCCTCGGCCCGAACGCCGGCCAGCGCCGGGCCCTCGAACACGCGCCGCGCCGCGCCGCGAAACAGGAGCTTGGGCGGCTCGTACTGCAGCCGCCCCTCGTCCGCGCCGTCAGCGAACCTCGCCCGGACCTGCGCGTCCTTGCCCACGGCTCAGTCGAAGGCCAAGCGTTCGTAACGCGTCAGTTGATAGGCGGTGTCGCCGAACGCCTGCTCGATCAGGGTGGCCCGCTTGAAATAGTGGCCAATGGCCATCTCGTCGGTCATGCCCATGCCGCCATGCAGCTGGATGGCGCTCTGGCCCACGAAGGTGCAGGCCTTGCCCACCCGCACCTTGGCGGCCGCGACCGCGGCGGGGCGCGCCGCGTCGTCGGCCAGCTTCAGGGTGGCCATCAGGGTCATGGACACCGACTGCTCCATCTCCACGAACATGTCGGCCATCCGGTGCTGCAGGGCCTGGAAGTTGGAGATCGGCTGGCCGAATTGCCTGCGCTGGCGGGTGTATTCCACGGTGCCGTCCACCAGCTTGCGCTGCACGCCGCAGGCCTCGGCGCAGGTCGCCGCGATCGCCTCGTCCAGCACCTTCTCCACCAGCGGCAGGCCGTGGTCGGCGGGTCCGACAAGGGCCTCGGGCCCCACCTTCACATCCTGCAGGCCGACCTCGGAGGACCGGGAGCCGTCGACAACGGCATAGTCGGTGGTGGTGAGGCCGGCAGCGTCCTTCTCCACCAGGAAGACCGAAATCCCCTCCGCGTCGCGCGGGCCGCCGGCCGTGCGCGCGGTGACGATCAGGTGGGTCGCCCAGGGCCCGCCCGCCACGGCGGCCTTGTGGCCGTTAAGGACGTAGCCGGCGCCGTCCCTGCGCGCCGTGGTCGTCACCGCGGCCGGATTGTAGCGGCCCTGCGGCTCGGCGTAGGCCAGGGCTATGACCGTCTCCCCAGCGATGATCCGGCCGATCAGCTCGGCCGCGCGCGGATGGTCCGAATGCTTCAGGAAGCCGCCGCCGATCACCACCGTGCCGAGGTAGGGCTCGACCACCAGGGCCTTGCCGAACGCCTCCATGATGACCAGGTTCTCGACCGCGCCGCCGCCGAGGCCGCCCAGGTCCTCGGGAAAGGCCGCGCCCAGGATCCCCAGTTCCTCCGCGAACGCCCGCCACACCTGCGGCCGCCAGCCGGCCTCGGCCGTCGCCGCCCGCCGCTGCTCGATGGTGTAGTGGTCGGCCAGATAGGCCGCGACCGTGTCCCGGAGCATCGACTGCTCGTCGGTGAATGAGAAATCCATACGGCTATTCCATGACTTCCCCTCCCCCTTGCGGGGAGGGGCCAGGGGTGGGGGTGTCAGCGCCGATGAGGCCTTCAATAGCCATCACGACGCCAACGGGATCGGAGATCGCTCGCTCGCACCCCAATCCCCCGCAATGGAGAGGGGCGATCTCCATCCGAACGATCATAGCCCCAGAACCGCCTTGGCGATGATGTTGCGCTGGATCTCGTTGGAGCCGCCATAGATCGTGGTCTTGCGGGTGTTGAAATAGAGCGCGGCGCGGTCGCGGGCGTAGTCTGGCCCCACCGGCTGGTTGTGGGCGCCCTCCGACCGGTCCGCCGCGCCATTGGCGCCCACGGCCTCCAGGGCCAGTTCGGTGAGCCGTTGCTGGATCTCCGAACCCTTGATCTTGAGGATCGAGGATTCCGCGCCCGGGCCCTTCCCCCGGCTCTCCTCGGCCAGCATCCGCAGCTCCGTGTACTCCAGGGCGGTGAGGTCGATCTCCAGCTCGGCGATCTTGCGGCGGAACTGGGCGTCCCCCAGCAGGGGGCCCCCGGCGTCGGACGGCTCGGCGGCGGCGATGGCCTTCAGCTTCTCAAGCGCCCGCTTGGAGTTGGCTACGCCGGCGATGTCGGTCCGCTCATGGGTCAGCAGGGCCTTGGCCACCGTCCAGCCCTGGTTCTCCTCGAAGACGCGGTTCTCGATGGGGACCTTCACATTGTCGAGGAAGACGTCGTTGACCTCCCGGCCGCCGTCCAGGGTGACGATCGGGCGCACGGTGACGCCCGGCGTCTTCATGTCGATCAGCAGGAAGCTGATGCCCGCCTGCGGCTTGGCGTCCGGATCGGTGCGCACCAGGAAGAAGCCCCAGTCGGCGTACTGGGCGTAGGTGGTCCAGGTCTTCTGGCCGTTGACCAGGTAGTATTCGGCGCCGTCCTCGCCCTTGATCCGCTCGGCCCGGGTCCGAAGGTTCGCCAGGTCCGATCCCGCGCCAGGTTCGGAATAGCCTTGGCACCACCATTCCTCGCCCCGGTAGATCGGCGGCAGGAAGCGCTGCTTCTGCGCCTCGGTCCCGAACATGAACAGCACTGGCGCCAGCATGGTGACGCCGAACGGCATGATCCGCACCGCGTCGATGCGCGCCAGCTCGTCCTTCCAGATGTACTTCTGGGTGGGGGTCCACCCCGTGCCGCCGAATTCCACCGGCCAGGACGGCGCGACCCAGCCCTTCTTCGCCAGCGCATGGTGCCAGGAGAGGAAATCTTCGCGCCCCAGCGTCTCGCCCCGCTCCTGCCTGGCTCGCAGCTCGGTCGGATAGGCCTCTGCAAGGAACGCCCGGGCCTCCAGCCGAAACGCCTCGTCTTCAGGCGAGAAATCGAGGTTCAAGGGCGGTCCTCCTTGGAAGCCTTGTTGATTGAGTACGAGGATAACGCGAGGCGTCCGGTTTGGAAACGTGACGATGGCGTCAATTTTTGGCGGGGTCTGGAGGCGTCGGGGAAGTCCGGGGTTTGAACTCGAATGGGATGACCACGTGAAGCCCGTTGGGAAACGATGGGTCCGGCTTGAGTTTGCTCGCGGCCTTGAGGGCGAACGACCCCACGGCTTTCGGCTTGGCCTGGAGAACTTTGCAACGGTCGAAGGTCTGCGGCCAACTGACCACACAGAAGACCTCGGCGTGGCCGGCTTCGATGCCGGCTACCTGTACGTCGAATGACGCGGACCGGAATGCGACCGGGCCTTTTCCCCGCGCAACGAAGTTGATGGGAATGACGATTGTCCCGCCTTCTACAGGGACGCCATCGATGGTTTGAGGGTTCAGCTTGAATCGCGAGGCCATCTTCAGCGTAGCTTGTGCGAAGCCGTGGTTTGGCGGGAATTCGAATGAGATGTCGCAAGGGTTCAGCAGACCTGCCACCTCGACGGCACATTTCAGGACGGTGAAACCCGAGGCTGCTGCCCGACCGGCTTTGTCCGGAAAAAAGCGGGCGAAATCCTCTGCATTCGGCCGCCTCGCCCAGGACGGATTCGTGATGACCTTCGGCTGCGGCGGAGAAACCGAAGGGGCATTTGCGGGCCCGTCATCGGCCTGCATCCCCAGGGCGAGCGCAATGATCGCTAACATAGCCGCCCTCCCAACTTCGTCGCCCCAACCTTAGCCACGAACCTCCGCGGCCTTCCAGGCCGTTCCTCGCCTTGCCTTCGCCGTGCAACCGGCGCATCCCTCGCGGCCCAATGCCAAGGATCGTCACCTACAACGTCCACCGATGCGTCGGCGCCGACCGGCGCCTGGACGTGAAGCGCGTCGCCGCGGTCCTGGCCGAGCTCAAGCCGGACATCGTCGCCCTTCAGGAGCTCGACGTGGGTCGTGCGCGCACCGGCCATGTCGACCAGGCCCACGAGATCGGCCACCTCCTGGACATGGCCTGCCACTTCCACGCCGCGCTGAAGGTCGAGGAGGAGCTCTACGGCGACGCCATCCTCACCTGTTTCCCGGAGCGGCTGGTAAAGACCGGTCCCCTCCCCGGCTACGACCGCATGCGGGCCCTGGAGCCGCGCGGCGCCCTGTGGGTC
>CANJKG010000233.1 GCA_947474775.1 Caulobacteraceae bacterium
CGATGAGCGGCGCACCACTGAAGTGAAAATCGCGGTCAAGGCGCTCAATCGAATGACCCGGCTCGGACGCCCGGACTCCGTCAAAATCGCGTAACCGCCCGCGGGAATAGGGGCAATTTGACCTCCAGCTGATCCGTGCAACAAAGCCGCGCCGCGCCGAAGGGGGTGCAATGATTCGAACGGTAGCCGCAGCGGCGCTGACCGCGATCGCGATCCTCGGCGGGCCCGCTGCCGCGGCGCCCGACACCGTCTACCTGAACGCCAAGGTGGTGACGGTGGACCCGCAGTTCTCCATCGCCCAGGCGGTGGCGGTCGGCGCCGGCAAGATCACCGCCGTCGGGACCACGGCGACAGTCAAGGCCATGGCGGGGCCGGCCACGAAGGTGGTGGACCTGGGCGGCAAGACCATGCTGCCCGGCTTCAACGACATACACGTGCATCTGGGTCCGCCGCTGGCGCCCTGGAAGTTCGGCGGCATGATCGAAGCCGAGACCCCCTGGGTGAAGGGCGCAGACACCATTCCCGCCCTGATGGCGAACCTGTCGGCCTATGCAGCCACCCTGAAGCCCGGCGAATGGGTGATCGGGGAGATCGCCCGGGAGAACTGGACCAACGACGGGATGCCCACCCGCTGGGACCTGGACAAGGCCGCGCCGAACAATCCGGTGGCCATCGCGCGGGGGCCGCATACCCTGCTGGTCAACACCGCGGCGCTGGAGGCGGCGCACGTGACCAGGGACACCGAGCCCGGCGGCGGGGAGATCGTGCGCGACGCCAATGGCGAGCCCAACGGCAAGGTGCTGGACAGCGCGCGCCGGGTGATCATGGCCGCCGTGCCGCCCGAGAAGCGCATCCGCTCCTCGCGCGCCTCGACCTCCGCGGAGGTCGACATCGCCAGCTGGCATACGCGCTACCGGCAGGTCACTTCACTGGGGATCACCAGCGTCAACGTGGCGGTGATGCGGCCCGAGAACATCAGGAACGTGCAGGCCCTCTACGACCGCTATGGGGACGACCTGCCCCGCATGGTGACTCAGTTCCGGATCACGCCGGGCTACGACGGCTATGACGACCTGAACGAGGGCGTGCGCGCCTCCATCGCGGAGATCGACGCCCTGGGCCCGGACCGCAGCCAGGTGTTCCACCATCCCAAGCTGAAGATGGGCGCGTTGAAGATGGTGGTGGATGGCGGGCTCTCGGCGCCGCTGTTCTGGTCCATCGAGGAGTACAAGGGCCGGCCCGGACACCACGGCCAGCAGATCATCCCTGACTGGGTGTTCTATAAGGTGGCCAAGCACGCCCACGCATTGGGCTGGCAGTTTGGCATCCACACCATGGGCGATGCAGCCACCCAGATGGCCACCGACCAACTCGCGAAGATCCTCGACGAGGCGCCTCGTCCCGGCCATCGGGACTACCTGCACCACGTGGCCGTACCGCCGCCGGAAGAGACCCTGCGGAAGATGGCGAAGCACCACATCAACGTCTCCAGCCAGCCGAACTTTCTGGTCAGCCTGGGCTCCTATGCGGAGGAGGCGCTGGGCCCTGAGAAAGCAGCGCGGCTGTCGCCGGGCCGCTCGCTGCTGGATCACGGCATCAGGGTGGCCTATGGCGCGGACGGCGTGCCCTACGGCCCGTTGATCACGCTCTATGCGGCGGTGACGCGCCATGGCCGGAACGGGGTGGCGCATGGCCCCGAGGAGGCGGTGACCATCGAAGAGGCCGTGCGCATGCATACTCTGGAGCCTGCCTACTTCACCTTCGACGAGCAGGTGAAGGGCTCCATCGAGCCTGGGAAGTTCGCCGACTTCGTGGTGCTGAGCGACGACATCCTGACCATCGACCCGAAGAGGATCCCCGACATCAAGGTCGAGCTGACGATCATCGGGGACAAGGAAGTCTATCGACGTGGCGCGGCGGCGGCGGCGCGCTAGGAGCCTGGAACCGATCTCGCTCCAGCAGGCGCCGCTCGCCGACTGGACCGCGCCGCCGGCCGTCGACAACGCTGTGGGCTGTACCAGGCGCGAGGGCGAGGCGATCCCATTCGCAGTGGGCGCCTCGAACCTCATCCGCTCAAGCTCGTCTTCGAGACCCTGGCTCCGTCAGGCGGAAGAATTGAGGGACAGCTCACTGTCATCCTCACCCCCGCCAGGGAAGGCGTGCAACGTCAGGGAATTGTCGCGTTCGAGAGAGAGCCTTACTTCAGGGCCGTGGCCATCGGCCGCGTATACACTTCCTTGCCGCCTATGATGGTGCGCAGGACCTTCACGTCCGAGATCTTCATCGGATCCATGGTCAGAAGGTCGTCGGAGAGGACTACGAGGTCGGCCAACTTCCCCACTTCGATAGAGCCCCGGACCTTCTCGTCGAAATTGAAGTAGGCCGGCTCCATGGTGTGCATGCGGATGGCCTCCTGGACGCTCACCGCCTCCTCCGGTCCGTGCACCTTGCCGTTCCAGCCCATGCGGGTCACCGCCGCGAAGATGGCGGTGATCGGACCGGTCGGCGCCGCGTCGGCGCCGAACGAGACCCGGATGCCGTGATCAACCAGTGTCTTCACCGGATTCTGGCGCGCGGCGCGTTCCGGCGACAGGGACTCGTCGGCATAGGATCCGAGGGCGAGCGTGAAGCCCGGCTGGCTGGCGACGCCGATCTTGTTGGCGGCCATGGTCCGCATGGTGGCTTCGGGCAGGGGCACTGCGACGTGGTGCATGTAGTTGCGGTGGTCCGGGCGGGGATGCTCGGCCAGCACCTTGGCCATCTGGTCGGCGACCATGATGGTGGCCCCGTCGCCCATGGTGTGAACTCCAAGTTGCCAGCCCAGTTCGTTGGCGCGCTTGGCGACCTCATAGAAGGCCCAGTCCGGGATGCGGATCTCGCCCTGGTAGCCGTCTGGGCGGTTCACATAGGGAACGGTCGACCAATAGACCGGGGCGCTCATCCCGCCGTCTATGCTCATCTTGATAGCGCCCACCTTGGTCCTGGGGTGGGTCAGGATGGTGGCGCGGTTTGGCGCCATGGTGTTGATCTCGTCCAGGGTGATCTTCACCCCTTCCTTGATGTCGTCATGCTCGTCGGTGCCGGGGTAGACGCGCAGCTGCACCACCAGCCTCGGCAGGTGGTCGCCGTACTTGGCGTAGAGCTGGTTGACCATCGGATATTCCGGCGGGCGGATGCCCGGTACGTTGGCGCTGGTGATGCCCAGCTCCTCCCACTGCAGCAGCATCTTGTACCAGCCGGCCATCTCCTCCTCGGGACTGGACCCGCGCTGCTGCTGCGCCCTGGGCACGATGCCCTCCACTAGCTTGCGGGCGGATTCGTGGATGATGCCGTTGGGCTCGCCGTCAGGCAGGTGGTCGATGCGGCCACCCTCGACGTCCGTGGTGCGGGTGATCTTGGCCAGCTTCATCCCCGCAGTGTTGACGATCATGCTGTGGCCCCGCGAGATGGCCACCGGATGATCGGGCGAGACGACGTCCAGGTCGGCGGCGGTGGGCAAGGTCCCGTTCGGCCAGTCTTCCCGCGGCAGCGAGGCGGTGATCCAGGTGCCCTTGGGCAGGGTGTCGGTCTGGGTCTTCAGCCCCGCCTGAACCTTCGCGATGGTGTCGGCGCCCTTCATCCACGGCCGGCCGGCGCCGATCATGCCGCCCCACTTCCAGTCCTGCAACTCGCCGCCCAGGTGGCCATGGTTCTCCGCGAAGCCTGGCAGGAGAGGCTTGCCGCCCAGGTCCACCACCTTGGTGCCCGGCCCCGCAAGCTTGCGGACGTCGGCGGTGGACCCCACGGCGCTGATCTTGTCGCCGGTGACCGCCACCGCTTGCTTGATGGAGAACTGCGGATCGACCGTGACCACCTTCGCGTTGACGTAGATGGTGTCCGGCGCGGCCGCGGCGAAGCCGGGCGTCGCCAGCGCCAGAAGCGCGCATCCGGCGATCAGCGCCCGCCGCGAAATTCCGAAGTCCGACATCAGCCTCTCCCCAATCTATCTGGGAAGACTGGTTACTCCAGCCGCGGCGTCTAGCTGCATTCGGCGACGCCTTGGTGCCTTTCGCGCACCCCAGGAGGATGGATGATGAACGCTGGCCGTAGCCCGCTCTGGCGCCGGCGGCGGCCTTTGGGTTCAATTCTTTCCCCTGATGTTCTCCCTGTTGGCAGGGAAACTCTGCTGCATCAGAACCCGCTGAGTCGGGCTACTGATGGGGGATCTAGGCCTCTGCCGATTGAGTCCGGAGCCTAGGTCGACGAGGAGTGGGCCATGCTCAAAGGCCAGAAGATCCTGTTCACCGGCGCAGCTGGCGTTGCAGGCTTTCCCATCGCTTCGTGGTTAGCCACCGAAAACGAGGTCTGGGGTGCGTCCCGCCTTGCGTCGCACGAAAGCCGGCTTTGTTGCACGGATCAGCTGGAGGTCAAATTGCCCCTATTCCCGCGGGCGGTTACGCGATTTTGACGGAGTCCGGGCGTCCGAGCCGGGTCATTCGATTGAGCGCCTTGACCGCGATTTTCACTTCAGTGGTGCGCCGCTCATCG
>CANJKG010000234.1 GCA_947474775.1 Caulobacteraceae bacterium
GCGGCCGATGATCATCGGCTCCAGCTCGGTGTGGTTGATGTTGGCCGGAATGATCGCGCGGCCCCGGGCGATCTCGTCGCGCACGAACTCCGGCGTGCAGAAGTCGGGGATCGAGGCCCCGAAATCCTCGCCGTCGCGGATGAAGGGGTCGCTCTCCCTGCGGCGCAGGTTCTCGCGGATGGCGACGTATTCCATCTCCGGCGTGATGATCCCGCGCCGGGCGTATTCCAGCTGGGTGACATTGGCGCCGGCCTTGGCGCGGTAGACCCGGCGGGGCGCGGTGAACTGCGGCGCCAGATGCTCACCCCCCCCATCTTTAGAATTTGGGGCGAAGCCGTTGTCCTCCGGCTTCACCTCGCGGGGGTTGTCCACGATCTCGATGTCGCCGCGGGAGACCACCCAAGGCTCGCGGGTCTTGTCCAGGCCCCGCTCGATGTCGATGGAGACGGTGGGGTCGGTGTAGGGGCCGGACGGGTCGTAGAGGGTCAGCGCCGGCTCGTTGGCGCTGGGGTGCACCGCCACCTCGCGGAAGGGCACGCGGATGTCGGGCCAGAGCACGCCGGGCTGATAGACCTTGCGCGAGCCCGGGCGCTCGCCGGTGGGGATGGCGGCGGCCTTCAGGTCGTGGGTGATCGGCTTGTTCATGTCGCGCGTCCTTCAGGCGGCGGACCCTGCGACGAAGGATGGTCTTTGGGCGTGACGAGCGCCGGTCCCTTCCCTTCGCCGGCATGACCCGGATCAGGTTCGACGGGTCGCGGGATCACCCGCCTCTCAGCCGCCTGGGCGCGGCCCCCCGAGGAGTTGTCAATCTACGCTTCGCGCCAGTCAGGCGCCAACGAAAAGCAACCGCCAGGAACGCGGCGACGTATAGTCCAATGAGACCGAGCAGGAGGAACGCTCATGAAGTTCACTATCGCGGCCCTGATCCTTGCCGGCGTCGGCCTTGCCGCCTGCGCTGACTATCCGACCCGCAGCGCCTCGGCGTCCGACATGGCGGTCAACGCCAGCGACACCAGCGCCTGCTTCCGCACCAGCCAGATGCGCAACCACACCGTCGTCGACGACCGCACCATCTATGTCGACGGGGGCAACGGCATCTACAAGGTGACCACCGGCAACGCGTGTTTCTCGGCGGCCGGGCCCTCCGACCCGCTGGTGATCAAGACGCCCGGTGGATCGGGCATGGTCTGCAAGCCGATAGACCTCGACTTGGCCGTCAGCCGCAGCGGCTTCGTCAGCCCCTGCATCATCAGCGGCATCGTGCGGATGACGCCGGCGGAGGTGGCCGCCCTGCCGCCCAAGCTGAAGCCCTAGAGGGATCCCGCTCCGAACGTATCGCACGCCCCCGGATCGCCGGCTTCCGAGCCCTTGCGGAACCAGCGCATGCGTTGTTCGGAGCTGCCGTGGGTGAAGCTGTCCGGGGCCACGCGGCCGCCGGACTGCCGCTGCAGGGTGTCGTCGCCCACGGCGGCGGCGGCGCGCAGGCCGTCCTCGATGTCCTTGGGATCGAGCGCCACCTGACCGCCCGAGACCTCCGAGACCCGCGCGGCCCAGACGCCGGCGTAGCAGTCGGCCTGCAGCTCCAGGCGCACCGAGCCTGAGGCCACGCCGCGCGCGCCCATTCGCTGGGCCCGGTCGGCCGCGCCGGTGAGGTTCTGGACATGGTGGCCGATCTCGTGGGCGATCACATAGGCCCGCGCCGCCTCGCCCTTGGCGCCGAAGCGGCCCTCCAGCTCCTGCCAGAAGGACAGGTCCAGATAGACCTTGCGATCGGCGGGGCAATAGAATGGCCGCCTGGCCGGTCCCGCAGCCTGTGCCGGTGGCCTGGTCGTAGAGCACCACCGAGGCCGGCGGGCGGTAGGTCTGGCCCTGGGCCCGGAAGGCCTGCTCCCAGACCTGGTCGACGGAGGTGGAGACCACGTCCACGAAGCGGCCGGCCTCGTCGGCGGGGCCGCCGCGGACGCCCTCCTGCTGCTGGGCCTCGCCGCCGCCCACCACGCTCATGGTGGTGCGCGGATCGATTCCGAAGACGAAATAGCCGATCAGGGCCAGGACCACGCCGCCGGCGCCGATCCCGCCCAAGGCGCCGCCGCTCATGCCGCGCCGATCCTCGATGTTCCCCGAGCCGCGTCCACCCAGCCAGCGCATGTGCCTCTCCGATCGCTCCGCAACTAGCCCATAACGCCGCTCGCCGGTCGAGGGTCCGTGTGTCTAGCGCGCCGGTTTCGAGGCTTCGCGGACGCGGGCGTTGGAGGCGGCGAGGCGATCGTCCGGGATCGAGACGAAGCCGCCGGCGCCCACCCGGGACGGCGGGCCCCTCGGGTCGGGCTCGGGCAGGACGGGGCTGATGCGCTGGGCCTCCACCTGGCGGATGGCCTGCTCGGTGCGGACCTGGGCCTCCAGGGCCAACAGGCGGTTGGACTGCTCGATGTCGCGCATACGGAACAGCTCAAGCTGCATGCGGAGTTCGGCTTCGCGGCCCACCGCGTCCTGCGCCGCGGCAGGGGCGGCGGCGAGCAGCATGGCGATCAGCAGCAGGATGTGCATCACTTGGAGATAGGCGATGCGAGTGTGGAGTCCAGCTTCGCCGCAGCCGCGCGGCTGGCCGACAGCTCACGGTGCAGGATGTAGAGGCCGCTGGCCGCCACGATGGCCGCGCCCACCAGGGTCTCCATGCGCGGCAGGTCGCCCCAGATCACGAAGGCAAGCAGCGCCGCCCAGATCAGCTGGGTGTAGTCGGCGGGCGCGATCACCCCCAAAGGCGCCAGCCTGACGGACTGGGTGAGGAACATATGGCCGACGCCGGAGATCAGTCCGATCAACACCAGCAGGAGCATTGTCCCGGAATCCGGGATAACCCAGTGGAACAGGGTTCCCGCCAGGCCCAGGGCGACGCCCGAGACGCCATTGTAGAATAGCATGGCGCTGGGCCGTTCGGCGGCAAGCTGGCGGATGGCGACCACCGCCCCGGCGCTGGCCACCGCACCGCCAAGCCCGAGCAGGCCGCCGGTGAGGCTCATGTGGCCCGGCTCCGGGCGAATCATGAACAGCACGCCCACGAAGCCCACGACCACCGCCGCCCAGCGGTGTCGCCCGACATGCTCATGCAGGACCAGGGCGGAGAGCGCGGTCATGAACAGCGGCGTGGTGAACTGCAGGGCGGTGGCCTCTGTGAGCGGCAGGTCGCGCAGGGCCGAGAACGCCAGGACCAGGCCGACCACCCCCAGCAGCCCGCGCAACAGGTGCCCCAGCGGGCGCCGCGTCCGCAGCTCGCGCACGCCGCCGGCCGCCCAGATCAGGATCCCGAACGGCAGGAAGGCGAAGAGATTGCGGGCCAGGACGATCTCAAAAACCGGCACGCCGCGCGCCATGCAGGTCTTGGCGATCGCCATACCCAGGGCCAGGGAGACCATGCCCATGGCGCGGTAGACGATCCCCCGCGCCGCCCGCTGGACGGGCATTTGCGGTGCGGCGGGCGGCTGGGCGTGCGGCGCCCCGCTCAACTCCCTGCCATCAAGCCGCGGAACCGCCGCCCGGTGGTGCTCTCCAGGCGCAGGCGGGTGAGGTGCAAGGTGGCGATCCGCCACTCGCCGTCGGCCTCCTTGCGGTAGGTCTCGTGGTAGTGGCCGTGGCCCATGGTGTACCGCTCGGCGTTGTCGATGAAGTCCTCCATGGCCCAGATGCCGGTGGCGGTGGTGGGCGAGGTGATGTCGATCTCCGGCATGTGGCCATGGTGGACGGTGACGCTGTCCTGGTGAAGGCTGATGAGCTGGGCCTTGATCTCGGCCCGGCCGTTGAACTGGCGCCTGACCTGCGGATCGCCGCCCCAGGTGGTGATGCCGGCGTCGACACGCAGGGTGGCGTCCTCGGTGAACACCATGCTCCAGGCGTCCCACTGCTTGGTGTCCATGAAGCGGAAATAGCGGGCTTTGAGGCGCTTGATGGCCTCCATCTCCAGCAGGTCCTCGATGGTCATGTCTTCCCCCTGTTCCATCGTCTGGCGGTCGACGATGTCCATGGTCCGCCATAGGGCCGTGCACAACCTTGTCTTTCAAGGTCCCCGGCCGTAAATGATAATCGTTCGCAATTTAGCGGATCGGGGAAGGACGTCGCGATGCATGACATGCTCACGCCAGGGGAACCCGCCGGGAACGGCGCGCCCGCGGCGGAGCGGCTCGGCCGGCTGAGCCAGGCGCGGCCCGGCCAGCGCGGCGTGATCGTCGATGTCCGCGCCGAACGCCGTTCCGGCGACCATGGTGTGGACGCCGAGGAGTTACAGCGGCGCCTGCTGGAGTTCGGCTTCGTGGAGGGCGCCGCCGTCGAGGTGTTGCACGAGGGCGCCATCCGCCGCGACCCCATCGCCGTCCGCGTGGACGACATGCGCGTGGCGCTGCGCCGGGGCGACGCCGAGGAGATCTGGGTCCGCTTCGAGCCGGCCGCCGGATGAGCGAGGCGATCCTAACCCCCGCCCGCGTGGCGCTGGTGGGCAA
>CANJKG010000235.1 GCA_947474775.1 Caulobacteraceae bacterium
CACGGTGATGACCGAGATGGGCAAGGCGATGATGGGCACCGGCGAGGCCACCGGCGAGGACCGCGCCCTGATGGCGGCCCAGAACGCCATCCAGAACCCGCTGCTGGACGAGGTCTCGCTGAAGGGCGCCAAGGCGGTGCTGGTCAACGTCACCGGCGGCCTGGACATGACCCTGCTGGAGGTGGACGAGGCGGCCAACGCCATCTCTGAACAGGTCGACCCGGAAGCCAACATCATCTTCGGCGCGGCTTTCGACCCGTCGCTGGAGGGTATGATCCGCGTCTCGGTGGTGGCCACGGGCATGGACGGCGCCTCCATCGCGGCCATCGAGCCGAATATCGGACGCCGCACCATCGCCGCGGCGGCCCCGCGTTACGAGCCCCAGCCGGCCCCCGCGCCCGAACCCGCCTATGTGGCGCCGGAGCCCGAGCCGGAGGCCCTGCCGATCGCCGCCATGGCGGCCGTGTCGGCGGACCTGGCGCAGGAAGAAGAACAGGGCGACATCTTCGCCGAGCCGGCGGTGATCGCCGCGCCCGAGCCCGAGGTCTCCAACCCCTTCCGCACCGCCGAGCCCGTGGCGGCCGAGGCCAACGCCGAGCGCGACGAGCCGCTGTTCTCCGAGCTGGCCTATGAAACGCGTCGTCCGCGCGGCGGCTTCCTCAGCCTGTTCGGCGGCGGCCGGCCCCGCTACGAGGCCCCGCCGGCGCCCCGCGCCGCGGCGCCGGTCCGCGGCGGCGCCCAGCCGGCCGAGGCGCCCGAGGCGGTGCAGCAGACCGAGCAGGGCGAGGATCTGGAGATCCCGTCCTTCCTGCGCCGGCTGGCCAACTAGCCAGTCGAACTACCGAATTCTGTGAGCTTATCGCCGCGCCGCCGCAGCCTTTTGGCCACCGTCTGCGTTAGGTCCCCCGCGACCGAAACATTGCGAAACACAGCTTGTTTTGTTGCGGCGCCGCAATCGGACTAACCCGCTGGATGGGGCTTTTCCCGGTCCTCCGGCCGGGGCGTTGAGTTAGGAAGGTTCCGGCGTGGCCGTACAGGCGTTCCAGCACACGATCCGAGCCCCTGCGCTGTTCTCCGGCGTGGGCGTCCACACGGGCGAGTACATCCGTGTCTCGCTGCGTCCGGCGGCGGCGGACACCGGAATCGTCTTCGTGCGCACTGACGTGCGCGACCGCGACAACCGCGTGCCGGCGACCGGCGCGGCGGTCTGCAAGACCCAGCTGGGCGCCGTCATCGGCAACACCGCCGGCGTCACCGTCTCCACCATCGAGCACCTGATGGCGGCTTTCGCCATGCTGGGGATCGACAACGCCGTGGTCGAGCTCGACGGGCCCGAGACGCCGATCATGGACGGCTCGGCCCAGCCGTTCGTCCAGATCCTCGACCGGGCTGGCCGCCGCGAGCTGGCGAGCCCGCGCAGGTTCATCGAGATCCTGGAGACCATCGAGGTGGTGGACGGCGACAAGCGCGCGGCGCTGTCGCCCTGCGACCGCTTCGAGATGAGCTTCGCCATCGAATTTCCCACGGCCGCCATCGGGCGCCAGGCCGTCGACCTGCCCGTGGACGAACAGGCGTTCCGCGCCGAGCTCGCCGACTGCCGCACCTTCGGCTTCCTGCAGGAGGTCGAGGCCCTGCGCGCGATCGGGCTGGGCCGCGGCGGCTCGCTGCAGAACGTGGTGGTGATCGAGGGCGGCAAGGTGCTCAACCCCGAAGGCCTGCGCCGGCCCGACGAGTTCGTGCGCCACAAGGCGCTGGACGCCATCGGCGACCTCTATGTGCTGGGCGCGCCGCTGCTCGGCCGCTTCGAGGCCGAGCGCGGCGGCCATGCAATCAACAACCGCCTGGTGCGCGCCCTGCTGGCCCGGCCGGACGCCTGGCGCTACCGCACCCTGGTGGAGGATCTCGCCGAAGCGGTGTGATCTTCCGTCGCCCCGGTCGTGGTTTGCGCCCGTCCGCCCCTGGTGTAGAAGCAGCCGAAGCGGCGTGGGGGCGCGCCCGGTTCTTGAGGTGATCGTGTCCTTGCTCTCCAACAGGTGGGTCCGCCCGGCGACGATCGTCGTCATGTGCGCCCTGGTCCTCGGCGCCTGCGCCAGCAACAAGAAGAACAAGAACCGGCTGGCCTATGAGGAGCGGCCGGTGGAGCTGCTCTACGCCACCGGCGCCGACCGGCTGGACCGCGGCATGTGGAATCAGGCGGTGGACTACTTCCAGGAAGTGGAGCGCCAGCACCCCTATTCGGAGTGGTCGCGGCGCGCGATCCTGATGCAGGGCTACGCCCACTACGAGTCCAACGACTACATGGAGGCCATCGCCGACGCCGACCGGTTCATCTCGCTCTATCCGGGCAATCCGACGGCGGCCTATGCCTATTACCTGAAGGCCATCTGCTACTTCGAGCAGATCGTCGACGTGGGCCGCGACCAGGCGGCGACCGGCCAGGCGCTGGACCACCTGCGCAACGTCGTGCAGCGCTTCCCCAACACCGAATATGCCCAGGACGCGCGGCTGAAGATCGACATGGTCAACGACCAGCTGGCGGGCAAGGAGATGACGGTCGGCCGCTGGTACCTGCGCCAGAGCGACACCCTGGCGGGGATCGGCCGGTTCAAGTCGGTGGTCGACCGCTACCAGACCACCAGCCACACGCCCGAGGCGCTCTACCGGCTTGTGGAAGCCTATCTGACGCTCGGCCTCCTGGAAGAGGCCAGGCGCAACGGCGCGGTGCTGGGCTACAACTACCCAGGCGACCGCTGGTACGGCGACGCTTACGCGCTGTTGAATTCCCGCGGCCTTCGCCCGGCGGTGGAGCCGATCGAGGCGTCCAGGCGCGGCGTGTTCCACACCCGCCTGCCGGTGGCGACGGGCGTGAAGGGCGGCGCCGTCAAGCCGCCCGAGGCCGAACCGATCGCCCTGCAGAAGCTGATGGACACGCCAGCGGCCGAGCCTGCCCAGACCGTGAAGACCGAAGCGGACCCGCCGCCCAAGGAAGAGACGGAGGCCAAGCCGCGACGCTCCCTCTTCCGTCGGCTCAATCCCTTCGATTAGCCGCCTTCCGGAGCAGCTGATTCCGCGCGATCCTGCCCCGCGATGCTGATCGGCCTTTGGATCCGAGATGTGGTGCTGATCGAGGCCCTGGACCTGTCCATCGGGCCGGGCATGACCGCGCTCACCGGCGAGACAGGGGCGGGCAAGTCGATCATCCTGGACGCCCTGGGCCTGGCCACCGGCGCACGCGCCGAGGCCGGCCTCGTGCGGCGCGGCGCGTCCCAGGCGGCCGCCTCGGCGGTGTTCGCCCCGGCCGCCGACCATCCGGTCTGGGAGCTGCTGGAAGACAAGGGCCTGTCCTACGCCCGCGACGAGGATCTGGTCCTGCGCCGCACCCTGGCCGCCGATGGCCGCAGCCGCGCCTTCATCAACGACCAGGCGACGGGTGTCGGCGTGCTGAAGGAGGTGGGCGACCTGCTGCTCGAGGTGCACGGCCAGCACGAGACCGTGGGCCTGCTGGACACGCGCACCCATCGCCCGATGCTGGACGCCTTCGGCGGGCTGGAGGCCCGGCGCGAGGCTGTGGCTGTGGCCTGGAACGCCTGGCGGGCCTGTCGCGAACGCGTGGAGGCCTTGGACGCCGATGTCGCCCGCTCGGCGGCGGAGGCCGAGGAGCTGACCTTGCGCCTGGCGGAACTGGATCGGCTGGATCCGCGGGAGGGCGAGGAGACGACGCTGGCCGAGGAGCGCGCCCTGCTGGGCGCGGCGGAGAAGGCGCTCGCGGACGTGGCGTCGGCGCGCGAGGCGTTCGAGGGCATGTCCAGCCGGCTGGCGGGCGCCGCGCGGGCGCTGGAGCGGGCGCGGGAGCGGGCCCTGACGGCCGGGGCGGCGGCCGACGGCGCAGCGGTGACGCGGCTCTCCACGGCCTCGGAGGCCCTGGACCGGGCGCTGGTGGAGGCCCAGGAGGCCGAGGCGGCGGTGGACGCGGCGGCCGAGGCTTTCGAGTTCGAGCCCAACCGCCTGGAGAAGACTGAGGAGCGGCTGTTCGACCTGCGCGGGCTGGCCCGCAAGCTGGTCGTGTCGGTGGAGGCCTTGCCTGGCCTGCGCCTGCGGTTCGCCGAGCGGCTGCGGGCCATGGAATCCTCTGAGGCGACGTTGCAGGAAGCCCAGGCCGCGCTGAAGGCGGCGCGGGAGACCTATGTGGCGGCCGCGACGGCTCTGTCGGACGCGCGGCGCGAGGCCGGCGACCGCCTGGCCCGGGCAGTGAGTGAGGAACTGGCGCCCCTGAAGCTCGACCGGGCCCGCTTCCGCGTGGCGGTGGAGCCGGCGGCCGAGGACCGCTGGGGCCCGGCCGGCATGGATCGGGCCGGATTCGAGATTTCCACCAACCCCGGCTCGCCGTTCGGGCCGCTGGCGGCCATCGCCTCCGGCGGGGAACTGGCGCGGTTCGCCCTGGCCCTGAAGGCCTCGCTGGCCGGGCGGGGGGGGGGG
>CANJKG010000236.1 GCA_947474775.1 Caulobacteraceae bacterium
GCCTGATCCCGCCCCTGGAGACGCCCCGCCACGGCGCCGATGGCAAGCGCCTGCCCCACAAGGAACGCGGCCGGGCCAAGAAGCGGCTGATGGGCGAGCGGGCGTTGGCCGATCTGGACGCGTGGTTGTCGGGCCCGCCGGCGCTGGCGGCGGAATAGGCTCAGATCCGCCCGCGCGCCACGGCCAGGGTGACCCGCAGGCGCTTCCTCAGCTCCGACGCCTCCGGCCGACCCGCTAGCGCGGCATGCGCCACCGCCGGGAAGGCCGCCACGCTCAGGCCTCGCGCCGCGCTGCGCGCCGCGCCCAGCAATCGATCGAAGGCCGGCCTGAGACCCTCGTCCCTCCCCAGCCGGCGCCCCAGCGCCCAGGCCGCGCCCCCGGGCTCGGCCAGGGCCGCGTTCGTCTCCGGGTCCAACACCTGCACCGCCAGCCGGGCCGCCCCGCCGCCCGTCCCGCACGCCCAGTCCAGCGCCTCGGTCTCGCTCATGGGCGCGGGATCGAGCTCGCGGTAACGCGCCTCGACCATCGCCTGCAGCAGGTCGCGCGGCAGCTTCCGGCGGCCCACCGCCTGCGCCAGGGCCTGGGCGGCCGGATGGGCGCGCACCGGCCGGCCCTCGAAGATCTCCTGCAGCGCCTCGCGCCACCAGGTCAGCCTGATCTCGCCCAGCAGGCTGTTGGAGGCCACCACCGGCGCCCGCGCCAGCTCGTGGTCGAAGGCGTAGAGCGCCACGACATCCTGCCGCCGCTCAGGATCAGCGACGAATCGGCTGGACAGCCAGCGGTCCGGATCGACGCGGCGCAACAGCCCGTCGAGGTCGTCCTCATGCCCGTCGCCTGGCGCCATGGTCCCCGAATCGAAAAGGCCCGCCGATGGGGCGGGCCTCCCGATCATAGATGGCTTCGGCGATCAGCCGAAGGTGGTCTGGTACATGGTCATGCTGACCAGCATCGGGATGGACAGCAGCATGTTGGTCCGCGAGGCCAGCATGGCGATCCGCGTCGACTTGGCCTTGGTGTCGGCGTCGGCCTCGACGATGCCCAGGGCCCGCTTCTGGTTCGGCCAGATGATCCCCCAGACGTTGAGGAACATGATGATCGCCAGCCAGACGCCCAGGCCCAGCAGGGTGAAGCCCTTGTCGGAGGCCGTGTAGCCGCCGGCCAGGCCCATTGTCAGCACCTCGTGCGCGTAGCCGCGCATCACGAGGATCGCCACGCCCATCACCACCGTCGCCAGCGCCGACCAGCGGAACCAGAACAACGCTTCGGGCGCGATGTGCTTGGTGACCGCCGGCTTCAGCTCGGCGGGGATGTCCGGCATCTTCCGGATCTGGACGAAGTTGAAATAGTACAGCAGCCCGATCCACAGGATGCCGAAGAACACGTGCAGCCAGCGGACCACGCCCTGCCAGAAGATCTCGCTGGTCCCGACCGGCCCGGTCGCAAAAGCCCCCAGCAGCACCAGCGCCAGCACCACGCTGACGATCACCGTATTGCGGAAGTTGGAAAGTAGTCCGGCCATTTGTGGTCCCTCGTGAATCCTGCCCTGTCCCGGTATAGGGCCATTCCTGGCGAGCGGGAAGCTTCGCCGGTAACCCTAAACCGCGATCAGCGCCGCCGCCAACCGGCGTCCTTCCGAGGTGAGCAGGTTGTAGAGCCGGGCCGCGGCTGGGGTGTCCATGAACTCCAGCCCGATACCTGCGCCCAGCAGGGCCTCGCGCACCGCCCGCAGCGGCTGCATGTTGCGCGGCCCCATCCCCAGCAGCAGGAACTCCACCTCGTCCCGCCCGGCCGCCAGCACCGGGGCGATGGCCTCGACGGTGAGGTCCGCCGGCGTCCGCACCGGCCAGTCCACCGCCTCGTCGCCCAGGATCAGCAGCGAGCCCTCGTGGCGCGCCCCGGCCAGCCGGAAGCCGTCACCGCCATAGGCGTCGATGGTTGGCGCGTCGCGGGCCACCGGCCGCCTCTCCCCTCAGCGCTGGGTCGCGGGCGTCAGCGGCGTGGCTTCCTCGTCGACCCGCTTCACCCCCCACAGCAGGATGATCGGCGCCGCGATGTAGATCGAGGAGTAGGTGCCCACGATGATCCCGAACAGCATGATGATCGACAGCCCGAAGAGGGACGAGCCGCCGAACATGGCCAGCGCGATCAGCGCCAGGATGGCGGTCATGCTGGTGATTATGGTCCGCGTCAGCATCTCGTTGATGGACAGGTCGATCACCTCGCGCAGCGGCATGCGCTTGTACTTGCGCAGGTTCTCCCGCAGCCGGTCGAACACCACCACCGTGTCGTTCATCGAATAGCCGATCACGGTCAGGATGGCGGCCACCGCCTGCAGGTTGAACTCGATGTCCAGGAGGGCGATCAGGCCGAAGGTCAGCAGCACGTCGTGGAACAGCGCCGCCACCGCTCCCAGCCCGAACTGCAGCTCGAACCGGAACCAGATATAGAGCAGCATCAGGAGGATCGCGCCGGCGAGGCCCAACAAGCCGGCCTTGAAGAGCTCGCCCGAGACCTTTGGACCCACCACATCGGTGCGCACGAACCGCACGCTGCCCAGGGTCTGGCTGAGTTTGGCCTGGACCTTGGCGACCGTGGCGCTGGCGTCGGCGCCTTCCGGGTTCTGGAAGCGGACCATGGCCGAGGACGCCGCGCCGAACGCCTGCACCTGCACGTCGCCGATGCCCATGGTGTCCAGGGTCTCCCGGGCCTTGGCCAAGTCGACCGCCTTGGGCGCCGTGGAGATCTCCATCACCGTGCCGCCCTTGAAGTCGATGCCGCAGGTGAGTCCGCCGCACGGGGGCTCGAACGGGAACAGCGACAAGGCCAGCGAGGCGATCACCGCCACCGCCGAGAGGATGCCCGCGGGCACCGCCAGCCGCACGAAGCGGAAGTTCGTCCGGATCGGCAGGACCTTGATCAGGGGCCAGAATTTCATCGTGGCTTTCCCTTAGGCGATCGGCAGGGTTTTCGGACGGGCGGCGCGGAACCACCAGGCCAGGAGAACCTGGGTGACGAGGACGGCGGAGAACACTGTGGTGAGTACGCCGATGGACAGCGTCCAGGCGAAGCCTTTCACCGGGCCGGAGCCGAACAGGAACATGATCAGGGCCGACAGCAAGTGGGTCATGTTGGCGTCGAAGATGGTTCCCATGGCGCGCGAGAAGCCGGCGTCCATGGCGGAGATCAGCGTGCGTCCGGCCCGCAGCTCGTCGCGCATGCGCTCATAGATCAGCACGTTGGCGTCCACCGCCACCGCGAGCGTCAGGATCAGGCCGGCGATGCCAGGCAGCGTCAGGGTGGCCTGGAACAGGCTCATGACCCCCACGATCATCAGGCCGTTCACCGCCAGGCCGATGAGCGAGATGCCCCCGAACAGCCAGCCGTACATGACCACCATGAACACCATGGTCGCCGCCAGGCCGATGACCGCCGAGACCGTACCGGCGCGCACGGCGTCGGCGCCCAGTTCGGCGCCCACCGTCCGCTGCTCCTCGACCTTCAGCGGCGCCGGCAGGGCGCCGGCCCGCAGCAGCACCGCCAGGTCGTTGGCGCTCTCCTGGGTGAAGTTGCCGCTGATCTGGCCCGAGCCGCCGGTGATCGCCGACTGGATGACCGGCGCCGAGATCACCTTCTTGTCGAGGACGATGGCGAAGCGCTTGCCGATGTTCTGCCGCGTGACGTCCCCGAAGCGCCGCGCGCCCTGGCCGTTGAAGCGGAACTGGACGATGGGCTGGCCGGACTGCTGGTCGAAACCGGGCGAGGCGCTGGTGAGCATCTCGCCGGTCACCACCGAGCGCTTCTTGACCACATAGCTGGGAGCGTCTGAGCCTTCCGCGCCCGGCAGGATCTCGGAGCCCGGAGGCGCCCTGCCCGCGGCGAGATCCTCCTGGGTGGCGGTCTCGTCGACCATCTGGAAGGTCAGCTTGGCGGTCTGGCCGACGACGCTCTTGAGCCGCTCCGGATCGCTTTCGCCGGCCGCCTGGATGACGATCCGGTCCTTGCCCTGGCGGGCGATGTCCGGCTCCTTGGTGCCCATCTGGTCGATCCGCCGGCGGATGATCTCGATGGACTGTTCCACCGCCCGGGCAGATTCCGCGTCGAAGGCGGCCGGTACGAAGGCGATGCGGATGCGCTGGTCGCCGGCCGAGGTCACGGTCATGTCGTTGCCGCCGGCCGTGCTGGCCAGTGGCGCGCCAATGGAGCGGCGCAGCAGGTTGACGGCGACCGAGGTCTGGGCGGGATCGATGATGCGGACGCTGACCTCGCCGTTCACCTGGCCCAGGTCCGTGAACCGGATCTTCTCCTGGTCCAGCAGCGTGCGCACCTCTTCCACGACGTTGGTCAGCCGCTCGGCCAGCAGCGCCTGGGTGTCCACCGAGTAGAGCAGGTAGGAGCCGCCCTGCAGGTCCAGCCCGAGGTTCAGCGCCTTCTTCGGCATGAAGGCCGGCAGCTGCTCGCGCA
>CANJKG010000237.1 GCA_947474775.1 Caulobacteraceae bacterium
CCCTGCGGATGCTTGGCCTGGGACCGCGCAAGTAGCGACATGGTCACCTCGGCCAGGTAGTCGAGCACCATGTAGTCCAGCTTGCCGCCGGCCAGCAGCTGCGGCGCCGCGATCTGGCTGTCGCCCAGGAAGCCGCCTGCGCCGCCGATGCGGATGGTCCTACTCACGTTTTCCTCCGGCCCGCCACGCCCATCCTCTATAAACAAAACTCCGAGTGGGAATCGACCCGCGAGCGATAGCAAGGAGCTGCGATTGCCGAATCATTCCCTGGTCATCCGCAACGCTAGCATCGTCGACGGGACGGGCGGCGCGGCCTTCGCCGGCGATCTGGCGGTGAACGGCGAACGCATCGCCGCGGTGGGGGCCGTCCCGGGACGCGGCGAAGTGGAGGTCGACGCGCGGGGGCTGACGCTGGCCCCCGGCTTCATCGATGTCCATACTCACTATGACCCGCAGTTCTGCTGGGACACACAGGCCACGCCGACGCCCGAGCACGGCGTCACCTCCCTGGTCATGGGCAACTGCTCGGTCAGCCTCGCTCCCGTGCGGCCCGAGGCCAAGGACCGCCTGATCGGCTGGTTCGGGGCGGTCGAGGACATGGACGGCGACCTCCTGCGCCGCACCGTCTCCTTCGAGTGGGAGACCTTCGAGGACTACCTGGCCAGCCTGGGCCAGAGCCTGGGTCCCAACGTGGGCGTGTTCATGGGCCACGCGGTGCTACGGCTCTACGTCATGGGTGAAGCCGCCCAGCAGCGGGCCGCGAGTGACGACGAGATCGGCCGCATGGCCGCCATCCTGCGGGCGGCGCTGAACGCCGGCGCCTTCGGCCTGTCGTTCACCTACAACCACCTGGACGAGACGGGGGCCGAGCTTCCCTGCAGCTACGCCGACCGGCGCGAACTGGTCGCGCTTCTGAAGGAGGTCGCCGCCGCCGACCGCATGGTCGAGGTGGCCCCCGACGTGCGCATGGGCGCGGACTCCCTGGTCGCCTACGAGCTGTTCGGCGCCCTCGCCCTTGAGACAGGCGCACGGGTGACCCTTTCGCCGATCCTTGTCACCCGCGGGCGCACCACGCCCTGGCAGGACATGCTGGCCGCCGTGGAACACTGGCGGGCCAGGGGCGCCCGGATCACCGGCCAGACGCAGGTGAGGCCCCTGGACCTGACCATCGACCTCGGCAAGGGCTCCCTGCTGTTCGGCAAGACCCAGCTCTGGCGGACGGTCATGGACCAACCCGTCGAGGGCAAGCTGGCTATCCTGGCCGACCCCGGCAACCGTGCGACCCTTGAGGCCGAGACCGAGGAGATGGGCGGGACGGTGCGGGCCATGATGGTCCAGAAGGTCGTCTCGCCGCAGAACGAGAAATATATCGGCCGCCGGCTGCGTGACGTGGCGGCCGAGGAAGGCCGGCATGTGAACGACGTGCTGATCGACATCGTCCTGGCCGACCGCATGGCCACCGAGTTCGTCCTGAACGGGCTGATCCACGCCGACGTGCCCTCGGTGATCGCGCTGCTGGACAATCCCGCCATCACATTGGGCTCCGCCGATGCGGGGGCCCACATCACCGCCTTCTCAGGCGCGGGCGACACCTGCTACCTATTCGACAAGTTCGTGCGGACCGAGAAGCTGATGAGCGTGGAGCGCGCCGTCCAGCGCCTGACCTCCGACATCGCCCGCGAATGGAACATCAAGGACCGCGGCGAGATCACTGTCGGCAAATTCGCCGATCTGGTGCTGTTCGATCCGCAGACCATCGCGCGCGGCCCGGAATCCTGGGTCAACGACCTGCCGGGCGGCGGCGGCCGCTATGTGCGGGGCGCGGTGGGCGTCGAACGCGTGATCGTCAACGGCCAGACCATCGTCGAGCGGACGGCCTACACCGGCGCGACGCCCGGCCGGCTGCTCTGATCGTCAGGGAACCCTGAAGCCCGCGGCGAAGAAGGCCACGAGGTCGTTGACCAGGAGGTCGCGGCCCCGCCTCGTGCGGGGCGGCGGCGCGATCAGTTCAGGCGATCCCACGATCCCGGACAGCGTCAGGCGCAGGAAGTTGAACCGCCGCTCGATCTGTTCCCGGGAGTGCTGCGGCAGGATCGCGTGCAGCGCGCTGACGTAGCGGGCGAAAACGAACCGGCCGGCGTCCTGCTCGGAGCCCATCAGGGCGCCTCGCTGCTCCTCAAGGGCCAGGAAGTGGTGGGAAAGACGGCTGTAACGCGCCCAGCCCGGGCCCTTGTCGAACATGAACTCCAGCCGGACGCGGATGAAGGCCCCGACAATGTCCTCGACGGTGACCGAATCCCGGCCCTTGGCCTCGATCAGGTCGTCGAGCCTCCGGATCCGCGTCTCCTTGAACTCCTCCACACGCCGGTCGACCACCTGGCGGAACAACTCGTCCTTGGTGCCGAAATGGTAGCTGGCGAGGCCGAGTTCGAAGTTGGCCTGCTTGGTGATGTCACGCAGCGACACGCCATGATAGCCGTAGCGCGAGAAGAGTTCCTCGGCCGCGTCGAGGATGGCTTCCTTCCCGCGAGCGATGCCTGACTTCTCGCGCTTCGTCGGCATCCGAAAGCAACCCCCAAGAAGGTCCCTCGGACCTGGCGTCGTGACAGTGGCGGATTGGCGCGCGGGGGGGCTTCCGTCAATAGGCGCACGCGCACGGCGGCCCCGTTTGGTCGGCAGCGTAAAATTTCGGCTCAGGCAGGCGCGAGGCTTGCCGCCGGCGCCTGGGCCGCGCGATCGGTGAGCGGCGCCGTCCGCGTGTCCCGTCCGGAGCGCAGCGCCCCTCCGCCGCGCTTCCCTGTCAGGGCCCCGTCTTGCACCACCGTGACGCCGCCGACGAACACATGGTGGACCCCGTGGGCGTCTGCGTAGAGGCGCAGCTCGTTCCCCGGCAGGTCGAAGCGGCTCTCCACCGGACCGCTGCCCACGGTCTCCGGATCGAACACCACGATGTCGGCATGCATGCCCACCGCCAGCGAGCCGCGGTCGATCAGGCCGAACCGCTCGGCGGGAATACTGGTGATGCGGCGAACGCCCTCTTCCATCGACAGCAAGCCGCGCCGGCGTACGCCCTCGCCCAGCAGCTGAGTGGAGAAGGCGAAGGTGTCGATCATGTCCAGGTGGGCGCCGGCGTCTGAGGCGCCCACCACGCAGCGATCATCTACCCAGGCCCTGGCCCGCATTCGCCAGGACTCATCGTCCGTGCCGCGGGGCGCAGTGAAGATGGAGACCTTCAGATCCTCCTCCACCACCAAGTCCAGGAGGGCGTCGAACGGCGCCTTGCCGGTCTCCTCGGCCAGATCCCTGACCGCGCGGCCGTTCCAGCATTCATTCTTCCCGGGCCTGACGCCTTCCATGAAGAACGCGCCCCAGTCGGCGAACTTGCGCCGGAAGAGGTCGCTCTCGCAGTTCTTGGAGGCCTCGGCCAGGCGCACGCGCATCGCCGGGTCCATCAGGGCGGCCTTCTTCTCCTCGTGCGGCAGGCCCAGCATCTCCGGCCAGCCGGGCTGGGTGTCGAGCAGGAAGCCGGTGACGAAATTGATCAGCGACTTTGAGGGCGCCGCCTGGACCAGGGCCAGGACCTTGCCGCCTCGCTCCCGGGCGTAGTCGCTGGCCTGCAGCTGGGAGGCCATGGCTTGCGGGACCGCGGAGGAGACGTTCAGCAGGTTCCAGTTCAGGAAGCGCCCCGCCGCCACTGACATGTCGGCCATCAGGGAATGCTCGTCCTCGCCGAAGATCTCGCGGGCGAACACCATCTCCAGCCAGGTGCCGGGGAATTCGCCGGCGACGGCTGCGAGCTCGACGATCTCCTCGCGGTCGGCCCAGCGCGACGGAACGGGCTGGCCTTCGTAGTCCTGGTGCGGCGTGGCGACCGTGGTGGAGAAGCCCACGCCGCCCGCCTTCAATGAGGCGCGCAACAGGGTCTTCATGGCCTCGATGTCCTCGCGCTTGGCCTTGCCGCCCACGGCGCGCTCGCCCATCACCGAACGCCGCAGGGTGCTATGCCCGACCATGAAGGCCATGTTGAGCGCCGCCTCGCGATCGATGCGGTCGAGGAACTCCCCGAAGCTCGTCCAATCCGGCCTCACACCCTGCCGCAGGGTCGAGAGCGGCATGCCCTCCACCCGCGAGAGCATGCGCAGCAGGTAGTCGGCGTCCTCCGGCTTTCCCGACAGCGGCGCGAGGGTGAAGCCGCAATTGCCGGCGACCACCGTGGTCACGCCGTGGAAGACGGAGGGCGTCAGGTAGGGGTCCCAGAAGACCTGGGCGTCGTAGTGGGTATGGACGTCGATGAAACCCGGCGCGATGACCGCGCCGCCCACGTCGATCTCTTCGCGCCCCGGCGCGCCGACCTTGCCCACGGCGGCGATCCGGCCGTCACGGACCCCGACATCGCCCTCGTAGGCGGGACCGCCGGACCCATCGAGGATTCTGCCGTTCCGCAAGACCAGGTC
>CANJKG010000238.1 GCA_947474775.1 Caulobacteraceae bacterium
GAATATTTGATCTCGGCATCGTCCAGCGCCACCAGCTCGACCACCGCCGCATGCAGCTGGTTCTCGTCCCGCATCGGCGCGGTGCAGCCCTCCAGATAGGACACGTAGGCGCCCGCATCGGCGATGATCAGGGTGCGCTCGAACTGCCCGGAATTCTCGGCGTTGATCCGGAAATAGGTCGACAGCTCCATGGGACAGCGCACGCCCGGCGGCACATAGACGAAGCTGCCGTCCGAGAAGACCGCCGCATTGAGGCAGGCGAAGTAGTTGTCGCTCACCGGCACCACCGTGCCGAGGTACTTGCGGACAAGCTCTGGATGCTCGCGGATCGCCTCGCTCATGGAGCAGAAGATGACCCCGACCTCTGCCAGCTCCTTCTTGAAGGTGGTGACCACGGACACGCTGTCGAACACCGCGTCCACCGCATAGCGCGGCGCGCCCTCTACGCCGGCCAGCACCTCCTGCTCGCGCAGCGGGATGCCCAGCTTCTTGTAGGTCTCCAGAAGGTCGGGATCGACCTCGTCCAGGCTCTTGGGCCCCGCCTTCTCCTTGGGCGCTGCGTAGTAGTAGCTGTCCTGGTAGTCGATGCGCGGGAAGCTCACCTTGGCCCAGGCGGGCTCCTCCAGGGCCAGCCAGCGCTCGAAAGCGTCGAGGCGCCACTGCAGCATCCACTCCGGCTCGTCCTTCTTGGCCGAGATGAAGCGCACGATGTCGGAGGACAGGCCCTTGGGCGCGAAGTCCTGCTCGATGTCGGTGACGAACCCGTGCTTGTAGCGCTCCAGGCTCTCGACGTGCTCGACGGTCTGTTTGACGGCGGCCATCAGGCGACTTCCTTCCGGCGCGACACATGGCGGGCGTGGACCTCCAACCAGGCGTCGGCCAGGCGGCTCCAATCCAGGGCTGTGGTGTTCCACCCGCCGCTAGCGCGGATCGAGCACGCAGCCAGGTCGGAGCGGCCCATGGCGGTCAGCACGTGGCTGGCCTTCACCTTGCCGGACGAGCAGGCCGCGCCGGCGCTGACCATCACCCCGGCCAGGTCCAGCGCCATGACCTGCAGCTCCGACCCGAAGCCGGGAACCGCGAAGCACAGGGTGTTGGAGGTCCGCTCCGCGCCCTCGCTCAGCACCACAGCGCCGGCCGCCTTGAGGCGCGCGGCCGCGGCGTCGCGCCACCTGGCCTGGACGGCAAGGGCCCGCAGGTCGCGGATCGCCGCGGCCGAGGCCGCGCCGAAACCCGCGATGCCCGGCACGTTCTCGGTTCCGGCCCGGCGGCCGCGTTCCTGCCCGCCGCCGTGCAGACGGCGGACGAGTGTGGCGCGGGGCCCGAAGGTCAGGGCGCCCACGCCCTGCGGGCCGCCCAGCTTGTGGCCGGAGACGCTCAGGGTGTCGGCGCCCAGGGCGCGGCTGTCGATGGCGATCTTGCCTGCGGCCTGGACGGCGTCCACGTGCAGCCAGCCGCCCGCGGCGCGCACGGCCGCCGAGGCTTGGGCCACGGGCTGCAGCACCCCGGTCTCGTTGTTGGCGCGCATGAGGGCGACGAAGGGCTTGCCGTCCTCGGCGTCCCAGCGCGACAGCCGCGCCCGCAGCCAGGCCAGGTCCGCGCAGCCTTCTGCATCAACCGGCAGCAATTCGACCTCGGCGCCGCTGGCTCGCGCGGTCTCAAGGACGGTGTCGTGCTCCACGGCGCTGACGATCAGCCGCCGTGATCCCGTCGCCACGGCGCTCTCGATCGCCAGCGCATTGGCCTCGGCGCCGCCGGAGGTGAACACCACCGTCGAGGCCGGCGCGGCCACCAGGGCGGCGACTTCGGCGCGGGCCTGCTCCACGATCGCCCGCGCGGCGCGGCCGGCCGCATGCGCCGACGACGGATTGCCGCCGGCCTCCAGCGCGCGCGCCACGGCGGCGATCGCTTCCGGACGAACCGGCGCCGTGGCGTTGCAGTCCAGGTAGACGGGGCCGGTCATGCCGCCCGCCGCTCGCGACCCACCCGGCCGCCGATCACGTCGGCAAGGCTGACGGAGGCCAGGTAGTCCTCGATCTGGTGGCCCAGGTCGTCCCACAGGTCGTGGGTCAGGCAGCGTTCGCCTTTCAGCATACAGCCCTTGGCGTGGTGGGCGCAGCGCGTGGCGCGGAGCGGCTCGTCCACCGCATGGACGATCTCGGCGATGGTGGTGGTCTCCGCCGTCGCGGCCAGGCGGTAGCCGCCGCCCGGCCCGCGCGCGCTCTGCACCAGGCCCTTGCGGCGAAGACGGGCGAACAGTTGCTCCAGGTAGGACAGGGATATCTCCTGGCGGGCGGCGATATCGGCCAGGGCCACGGCGCGGCCGGCTCCTTCCTGGCGGCGCGCCAGGTCGGCCATGGCCATCACGGCGTAGCGGCCTTTGGTGGAGAGACGCATGGGTCGACGTCCAATGCAGTTTTCGCGCGCATCCGAGCCGGCCTGTGCTACAAGCCGCCGCCTCGCGCGGGAGCCTGAGGACGGGTCGTCCAGACCAGGGGCGACTTAGGAAGACCTAGTGCAGCAGTCAAGTATTTCGGCCCAAGGTTTACACGAAGGTTTTTGAGAGGGTTGGCATGCCAGAGGTGGTTCTGACCGGTGCGGCCGGCCGGATCGAAGGCCGGTACACACAGGGCAAGAGCGAGACGGCGCCCGTCGCGCTGATCCTGCACCCGCACCCCAGGGCGGGCGGCCAGATGAACAATCCCGTCGCGGTCCAGCTCTTCCACCTGTTCATGAAGCGCGGCTTCTCGGTGCTGCGGTTCAATTTCCGCGGGGTCGGGCGCAGTCAGGGCGAGTTCGACGCCGGCATCGGTGAGCTGGCGGACGCCGCCACCGCGCTCGACTGGTTGCAGGCCACCAATCCGGCCGCCTCACAGTGCTGGGTCGCCGGCTATTCGTTCGGGGCCTGGATCGGCATGCAGCTCCTGATGCGCCGGCCCGAGACCGATGGCTTCATTTCGGTCTCGCCGCCCACCAACGCCTACGATTTCTCGTTCCTGGCCCCCTGCCCCGCCTCCGGCCTGATCCTGCACGGCGGGCTGGACAGCGTGGTGCCGCCCATCGAGGTCGAGCGCGTGGTCTCCAAGCTGCGCACCCAGAAGGGCATCGTCATCGACTACGACATCGTGGAAGGCGCCAGCCACTTCTGGATGGAGAACCTGCCGGATGTGGAGCAGCGCGTCGGCGCCTATCTCGACAAGCGCATCGCGGCCGAGCCCATCTAGGCCCCATGACGGCGCCGGACGACGCCATCAGGGCGCGCCGGCGCCTCACCAATAAGCTGATTGCCGCCCATGAGGCTGAGCGCCTGCGGCCGTTCTTCGCGGCCGACGTTACGGTGATCGTGGGCGGCGGGGGCGTGCTGACCGGCATGGCCGCCGTGATCGACGCCTTCGCCGGGCAGTTCCGCGATCCGGCCTTCGTCACCTACGTCCGCACGCCTGAGCGGGTGGAGATCGGTTCGACCGGCGACCACGCCGCCGAAACCGGCCGCTGGGTGGCGACCTGGACGTCCGCCGAGATCACCGGCGCCTACCTTGCCGCCTGGCGAAAGGTCACCGGCCAATGGGTGATCGAGAACGAGATGTTCGTCACCTTGGGGGGCCCGGCCGCGGAACACTGAAGCTTCAAATTGCGTTCGCACCTCATGGAAAGTCTCGACGACATCCGGGGCTTGGTGCTGTTCGCCATCGGCCGGACACCGGTGACGCTGGGCGGCGTTATTGCCGGGGTGGCGATCGTCGCAGGGGCCTTCCTTTTCGCCCGGATCATCGGTGGGACGATGCGGCGTGTTCGGGCCCACGCCCCGTCCGGCGCGCCCGCGCTCTACATCGTCGAGAAGCTGCTCTCCTACGGCGTGGTGATTCTGGGCTTCGTGGCCGGGCTCTCCACCATGGGTCTGAACCTGTCGTCCTTCGCCCTGTTCGCGGGTGCGGTGGGGGTTGGCGTGGGCCTTGGCCTGCAGGGCGTGGTCAAGGAGTTCGTCTCTGGCCTGGTGCTGATCTTCGACCGGGTCCTCAACGTGGGCGACTACATTGAGCTGGAGGACGGCAAGCGCGGCCTGGTCCAGGAAATCACCCCCCGCGCGGTGCGGGTCCGCTCCAACGACAACGTCGACATGGCCATCCCCAACTCCAAGTTCATCGAGGGTCCGGTGGTGAACTGGACCCTGCACAACGACACCCGGCGCATCCACATCCCTTTCACCGTCGCCTATGGCAGCGACCGCGACCAGGTGCGCGAGGTGGTGCTGGCCGCCGCCCGCAGCGTCCCCTTCACCCTGCCGGAGACCGAGGCCCGCAAGAGCCAGGTGTGGCTGGTGGCGTTCGGCGACGCCGGATTGAAATTCGAGTTGCTGGTCTGGCCAGCTCTGGACGCGGTCAAGC
>CANJKG010000239.1 GCA_947474775.1 Caulobacteraceae bacterium
GAAGCCCAGGCGCGCCATCCTTACCAACATGCACATCGACCTGGACTTCGCGACCCTGGCGGCCAGCCTGCCGACAGGTGTGGAGCCGGCCTATGACGGCTTGCGATTCATACACGAGAGTGCGGCTGTAATCATATGAGTAAAATAGGTTTCCTGGCGTCCGGAAATGGCTCCAGCGCGCAGGCGATCGTCGCTGCGGCCCGCGCCGGAGAGCTTGCCGCGGAGCCGCGGCTGATGGTCAGCAACCGTAAGGACGCCCTGGCGCTGGCTTTCGCCCGTGAGACCGGCATCCCGGCGCTCTGCATCCCAACCCAGGCCGATCCCGAGGCCGCCGACCGGCGCCTGGCCGACGCCATGGCTTCCCACGGCGTTGAGCTGATCGTGATGTCCGGGTATCTGCGCCGCCTGGGGCCACAGACGTTGCGCCGCTACGCCCGCCGCATCCTCAACATCCATCCCGGCCCCCTGCCGGCGTTTGGCGGGGAAGGAATGTACGGCCGCAGGGTGCACGATGCGGTGATCGCAGCCGGCGTCAGCGAAAGCGCCGTGGTCATCCATGTGGTGGACGAGGAATATGACCATGGCCCGGTCGTCGCCCGCCAGACCGTGCCCCTCAGGCCAGGCGAGACCGCCGAGACCCTGGAGGCGCGGGTCCGAGCCCTTGAGCCTGCGTTCTTCGTGGAAGTCCTGAAGGGTGTCGCGAATGGGCATATCGTCCTCTAGGTTTCCCTTCGAAGAGATCGGAGTTCCGGCGCGGAGAGGCCGTCATTTCCGATAATATTCCTTAGGCGTGAATGAGACCTTGCGATTTGAACGCTCCCCCGCCGTGACATCTCCGCGCAGGACGGAGACTATGGCGCTGAAATCGATCACCAGAGAGGAAGCCCGCCCATGATGACCGGCGACCAGTACAGGTCCTCGCTGAAGGACGGCCGCCGCATCTATTTCCGGGGCCAGCGCGTGGACGACGTGACCACTCACCCCACCTTCGCCCAGCAGGTCGATGCGGCGGCTGTAGGCTACGACAAGATCTACGATCCTGACCCCAATGGGCTCAGCCAGCTCATGGAGGCGCCGCGTTCCATCGAAGCCCTGCGCCGCCAGACTGAGGACGAGCCGGACCTGCTGAGCGGCATCAGCTGCACCTCTGCCATGACCCTGCTCACCGCGGCCGACCGCCTGGATGCGCGCCGCCCGCAAGGCGCCGACAACATCCGCGCCTACGTCAAGGACATCCAGCGGCGCGACCTGCGCATCGTCGAATGTATCACCGACGCCAAGGGCGATCGCACCCTCGCCCCCGCCAAGCAGGCCGATCCCGACGCCTATCTGAGGGTGATCGAGCGCCGCACCGACGGCGTGGTCATCCGTGGCTGCAAGCTGCACATCGCCCAGGCCCCGATCGCCCACGAGCTGATGGTCATCCCCACGAAGTCCATGAAACCCGACGAAGGCGACTATTCCATCGCCTGCGGCGTGGCGGTGGACACGCCAGGCGTGAAGATCGTCAACGCCGGGACCCTGCCCTCGGATGTTGACCGCCGAGACTATCCTTTCGCCGACGCCCACTTCTGTTCCCACGGCTTCGTCATCTTCGACGACGTCTTCGTGCCCAACGAGCGGATCTTCCTGGACGGCGAGGCCGACCTCTCCGCCGCCTTCGCCCATTCGCTGGGAACCTGGACCCGGGTGCGCGGCCTGGCGCGGATGATCGACGAGGCCGACATCATGGCCGGCTTCGCCTCCCTGATCGCCGACGCCAACGGCCTGGAGAAGGTGGCGCACATCCGCGAGAAGATCACCGACATGGCGATCCACGCCACGGTGCTCCGGGCCCTTCTGGAGGCCGCCCTGTCCAACGCCAGGACGCTTCCCAGCGGCATGGTCGCCCCGGACGAGCTCTACATCTCAACCGGCAAATGGATCGGCGCGTCGGAACGCGCCCTGATGACCCGCCACCTGCAGGACATCGCCGGCGGCTCCCTGCTCACTGCCCCGTCCCGCGCCGACCTGGACAATCCGGAGACCGGCGACCTGGTGCGCAAGTATATGGTTGGAGCGGCCGCCTACGACGGCGAATACCGGCTGAAGCTGTTCCACGCGCTGAAGGATCTCACCGTCTCGGCCACCGGCGTCTATCGCTCCATCGCCTCGCTCACGGCCGGCGGCGGGCTGTTCGCCCAGCGAGTGGTGCTGCGCAACCGCTACGACATCGGTCGCGCGCGCCGGATGGCCCTGGAATCGGTCGGCATGGAGAGGGAGGGCTAGGCTCCCTCTCCTACTTCAGCGAATAGGTGATCGTCGTCACCACCCGCAGGCGCTTGTTGACCGAGGCGTCCGGGCCCTGGTCATTGCCGCCCGGGTCGCGGGCGTTGATCTCGAACGAGCCCTGGGTGGCCGAGCGGATGCCGCCGAGCGCGGCGCCGGAATCCTCGGCGAACTGGGCCGCGCCGCTGCGGGCGCTGGCGGTGGCCTCTTTGATCATCGCCGGGCGCACGTCGCTCAGACGGGTGAAGATGTAGCTGGCACCGCGGAAGTCCTGCAGCACCACGCCCTGGCGCACCAGGGCCGCCAGGTTGCGGGTCGTCGCCTGCACCCGGTCCACGTCATTGGAACGCACCACGATCGTCTGGCCGAGGATGAACCGCGCGCGCACCATCTGGGAGCCGTACTCGCGGGCGTTGTTGTCGATCACCTCCAGCCGGCCGAGGTCGATTTCGCCGGGTTTGAAGCCCTGGCTGGCCAGGAAACGGCGCACGGTGACGATGTCGGCGTCGATACGCCCTTGCGTCTCGGCCAGCTCGTCGCCGGCCTGGGTGAAACGCAGCGGCAGGATCGCCAGGTCCGCCTTGGCGTCGCGCTCGGCCAGGCCGCGCACGGTGACTGTGCGGTCGCCGGTGCGGATATCCACCAGCCCCGACCCGATCCAGCCGCCGGCGAAGGCCACGCCCAGGCCGATCAGTCCGCCCGCGACGGCCGCCGGCAGAAGTATGCGCTTCTCGATCATGGTTTCCGTCCCGCGCCGCAGCGGCACCATCCCCAAGCTTTAGAAGCCGGCGGGCGCCTGTCGACTGAAATAACTGTTCAGCTTGCATTCATCGCGAGCGCGTTCCTATCTATCTTGCAGTTGTCTCATGCTCGGGAGTCTCCCATGCGAATTCTTTCTCTTGCAGGTGTCGCGCTGCTGGCGAGTGCTACCGCCGTGTTCGCCGCGCCGGCCAGCGTCAATGTCGCCATCGGCCAGAAGCTCCAGGCCAAAGCGGCGAAGACCTACGGCGTGCGCGAAACCGCCTTCCTCGCCGATGACCTGCGGGCCTCGATCGAGAAAGCCGTGGCCCGCACCGGCGCGCAGGACGGCGCGCGCATCGACCTCACTATCGTCGACGCCGTTCCCAACCGGCCGACCTTCAAGCAGCTCGGCGATACCCCCGGCCTGTCGATGCAGAGCTTCGGCATCGGCGGCGCCAAGATCGAAGGCACAGTCACCGGCGCGGACGGCACGGTTACGCCGGTCTCGTACAAGTACTACGAGAACGACATCGTCCAGGCCTCCTGGGCCGCTTCCACCTGGTCCGACGCCCAGTGGGCGTTCGACAAGCTGGGCCGCAAGCTCGCCCTCGGCCGGGAAGTGGCCAGCCGCTGATCGGCTGACGCCCAGTCTTGCGTCATACTTCGGCGCGCGGTCTCATCCCCGCGCGCCGATTTGCATTCTGGGGCGCTGAAGGATCCGCATGCCCGCGCCGCCACCCTCGCCCGACCTCGCGCCCATCGACCGGCTGCTCGCCATCATGGCCAGGCTGCGCGACCCGCAGGACGGCTGCGTCTGGGACCAGGCCCAGACATTCGCCACCATCGCCCCCTACACGGTGGAGGAAGCCTATGAGGTGGCCGACGCCATCGAGCGTGGCGACCTGACGGACCTCAAGGACGAACTCGGCGACCTGCTGCTTCAGGTCGTCTTCCACGCCCGCATGGCCCAGGAGCAGGGCTCGTTCGCCTTCGACGACGTGGTCCGCTCGATCAACGACAAGATGGTGCGCCGCCACCCGCACGTCTTCGCCGAGACCACCTATGCTTCCCTCGACCACCAGGTCGCCGGCTGGGAGACGCTGAAGGCGGAGGAACGCGCCGGCAAGGGCCGCGCCGCCAGCATCCTGGACGACGTGCCGGTCGGGCTCCCCGCCCTCACCCGAGCCGTCAAGCTCTCAAAGCGCGCCGCCCGCGTCGGCTTCGTCTGGCCGGACATCTCCCAGGTGGTGGACAAACTGCACGAGGAGGTGGGCGAGCTCGCCGCCGAGATCCAAGCCGGCGACCTCGACAAGGCCCGCGCTGAGCTGGGCGACGTGCTGTTCGTGGTCGCCAAC
>CANJKG010000240.1 GCA_947474775.1 Caulobacteraceae bacterium
AGTCCGGCTACGTAATCGAGCTTGTCGGTGCCGCCGGCCAGTTGCAGTTCGTCGCTGAACTCGCGAAGCTGGTCGGTGACCAGGCTGAGCTGGGTGGGCACCCGGGTGCCGCTGGCGTCTGAATAGGCCCGGTCCAGCACCCTGCGGTAGCCGATGATGTTCTTGATCGCCGCGTCGCCCAGGATGCCCAGCTCGTAGCGGGTGGTGTTCTGCACGCTCCACGTCCGGTCGTAGGCGTCGGGGATTCCGCCCGGCGTGGTCGTGAGCGTGCTGTTCATGAACTGGTAGGCTGGAAGCCGCCAGGTCTCCAGGAAGGCCGGCGCAAGCGCCGGCGTTGCGCTTGCCCGGGGGCTGATCCTGTCCAGCTTGTAGGCTTCGCCTTGGCTGTGCGCCCTGTTGTAGGTGGCGATGCTGGTGCTCTCCAGGCGCTCGCCCGAATACCGAAGCACGCCGCGCAGGGAGTAGCGGTCGATATCGTTGTATTTCAGGCCATTCAGGACGTTGAGCATGTAGCCTTCACGCTTCACGTACTTGCCGCCCACACGCAGGGCCAGGTTCTCGCCCAGCGGCGCGTTGATCACCGCCTCGAAGTCCCGGAGGTTGAACGACCCGACGGACCCCTTCACATAGCCGCCGAAATCCGGCTCCGGCAGGTTCGGCTCGATCAGCAGCGCGCCGCCGGTGGCGTTGCGGCCGAACAGGGTGCCTTGCGGCCCCTTCAGCACCTGCACCGAGCGCAGGTCGAAGAACGCCTGATTGAGGCCCTGCGGCGCATTCTGGGGCACTTCAGCGAAATAGACGCCGATGGACTGGTCGGCGGTGAGCGCCGGCTCGCCGTTGCGCATGCCGCGGATGGTCAGCACCAGCTGGTTGAAGCCGCGCGTGCTGCCCGCCCCGGAGATCAGGCCCGGCACGACCCGGGTCAGGTCCTGCGGGTTGGAGACACCTGCTTTCTCGAGGGCCACGCCGGAGGCCGCGGAAACGGCGACCGGGACCTGCATCAGGTTCTCTTCACGCCGGCGGGCGGTCACCACCACCTCGTCCACTGAAGCCGCCGTGGCCTGGGCCTGCGCCATCGCCGGGGCGGCGTCCGCCATCATGACGCCGGCCAGGGTCGTCGCCGCGGCGCAAGCGAACAGTCGCTGTCGATTGAATTGGAAGCTCAAGAAATCCTCCCCTAATTGGCGACATACTTTCGCTCGCTACCGAGACCTCGGTCGGTAGAAGAAGATGATCGCTTGGCCGGAGCCTAGGCGCAGCGCATGTCACGCGTCAAGCACACTTGTCACGTGTCAAATCAGCTGTGGCCGAAGCGCAACATGCCCTGGTCGGCCTAGATTTGGCCCCGGGCCCGCGCGCGACCGGGCACCTGGCGGAGCCGGGCCAGGGCCATCCCGTACTTCGTGCCCAGCAGGGCGTCGCCATCCCCCGGCGCTCCGGGCGGCGTGGTTCGCAGGGCGTGCAGTCCGGCGTCCACATAGATCGCGTCCCACACCGGCAGGCTCTGGCGCAGCACGTCGGCGTCGGTGTTCTCCATGGCGAGCGTCCCCTCCGCCACCGCCAGCAGGCCAACGGCGATCCAGGCGGCGCGGTCGTCCGGGCCTGGCTGGCGGCCCTCCATCACATACCCCACGCCGGCGGCCACGATCCTCTCCATCTCCGCCAGCGCGGCGTCCTTGAGCTGGTGGCGCTTGATCAGCTTCGAGAAGGTCGTCCCCTCATGGTCGTGCCGACCAATGTCTCCACCCACCATGCTGTAGGTCACCGCGCCCGGTGGGAACTCGGACCCGGGCTCGATGAAGCCGAAGGTCGCCTCCGGATCGATGAAGCGGCTGATCAGCCAGGCCGAGGCCACGCGGTCGAAGTGTATGATCCTGCCGGTCACCCAGAGCATCTGCGCTATCCTCTCAGGCTTCGGCGGGCTTGGACGAGTGGCCACGGACCACGTTGCGAAGCAGGCCGATCTTCTCGATCTCGCATTCCACCACATGGCCGTCGAGCAGCCAGCGGCCGTCCTCCAGCGCCACGCCGGCCGGCGTGCCGGTGAAGATCAGGTCCCCCGGCTCGATCCGGGTGCGGGCGTGGATGTAGGAGATCAGGGTGTCGATGTCGTACTCCATGGTGCCGGTCCAGTCGTGCTGGCGCACCTCGCCATTGACCCGCAGCTCCATCAGAAGGTTGGGGTCGTGGCCGATCTCGTCGACGGTGACGATCCAGGGCCCGATCCCACAGGTATCGTCCTGGCACTTGGCGGAATAGAGGTCCGCGCCGCGCGGGCCCTTGGTCAGGTCCCGGGCGGTCACGTCGTTGCCGATGGTGTAGCCCAGGATGGCGTCGGAAGGCCGCTCCCCCGGCTCCGGCGCGCGCGCCATGGCGACGACCAGCTCGATCTCGAAATCTAGCTTCTCGGTGAGCGGCGGATAGCGGATCGGGTCCTCGTGCCCGATCCAGGCCGTGGGCGCCTTCAGGAAGGCGATCGGCACGTCCGGCATGGTGGAGCCGACCGCCTCCACATGCTTGCGGTAGTTGAGCCCCGCGCAGACCACCTTGGAGGTCCGCTCGACAGGTGCAAGGAGCGTCACGTCGGCGAGCTTCACCCGGCCGTTTGAATCGGCCAGGCGGCCCACGTCTTCGCCCCGATTGAACGCCGCCGCGAACTCAGGCAGGCCGACGGCGAGGGGTGTGGCCGTTCCGGTCTCGAGGTCGGCGATCGCCCAGCGCGGCGTCCCGCCCAGCAGTCCGCGGATCAGCTTCATGTTTCCGTCCCCACGTTCTTCAGCCCCGGCCTAGGCGGGCTCTTGTCACGCGTCAAGTTCGCGCGGCGGCGGCGTTGACACCCGATGGGCGAGTCCCTAGCAACCTTTACACATGTAAATCGGTGAGGGAACGGTCCGGATGACGCTCCAATTCGACCTGGCCGAACTGGACCAGGACAAGATCGTCAGCATCGACCTCGGCAGCGCCGAGACGAAACGGAACATGCAGGCCCTGTGCGCCGAGTGGGCCACCCGCGAGCCGTTCTACGTGCCGCGCGACGGCCACGTCTTCGTCATCTGCGGCCGCCACGCCGACGCCACGGAGGTCTACCAGGACCGCGAACGCTTCTCCAACGCGGTGCCCCGGGAGCCGGGCTTCGAGATGTTCGCCAAGTTCATGGACGTGCGGGTTCTCGCCCAGATGGACGGGGAGGCCCACGACCGGGTCCGGCGGCTGATGACCCCGGCCATGACGCCCAAGGCGGTGGGCCGCCTGGAAGCCCAGATCGCCCTGGCGGTGGACGGGTTGCTAGACGCCATCGAGGCCAAGGGCCCGGCCTTCGACGGCATCAAGGATTTTGGCGAACGCCTGATCGTCGAGGCCCTGCTCACCCAGATGCTGGGCCTGACGCCGCAGCAGAAGGCGGTGTTCGTGGAGATGCACCGGGTGATCCCACTGATCACCTACACCGAGGCCGGCCATTCCTATCCGGAGGAATGCGTGCGGGCCTTCGCCAACGCCCGGACCCTGATCGACGAGATCGTCGCCGAACGGCGCCGCAATCCCGGAGACGATCTGATCAGCGAACTGATCGCCGCGCGCGACGGGGGCGATAGGCTTTCCGACGCCGAGATGTTCGACCAGATCTTCACCGTCACCGCCGGCGCCCTGTCCGGCACGACGCTGGCCGCCGGCGGGGTCCTCTACGCCCTCTACAAGCACCCCGAATCCGTCCGCGCCCTGCTGTCCGAACCCGGCCTGATTCCGCAGGCCATCGCCGAATGCCAGCGCTGGTTCGTGGGCGGCTACATGACCTTCCCCCGTTTCGCCACCTGCGACACCAAGGTGGGCGGCACTGAGATCCGGAAGGGCATGGTGATGCGGGTCTGCCCGCAGGCAGCCCACTACGACCCAGCCGTCTATTCGGACCCGCTCCGGTTCGACATCCGCCGCAACGCGCGCAACATCGCCTTCGGCTCAGGCCATCACCTCTGCCTGGGGCACCACTTCGCCAAGCTGCTGCTGCGCACCGCCGTCGAGCGGTTGATCACGCGCTTCCCGTCCGCTCGCCTGGTCGATCCCGGCATGCCGCTGGAGTTCGGCGGTTCGGTGGGCGAGCTGAAGATCCTCTCCCTGCCGATGATGACCGGCTGACGCGGAGACGCGCCGGGGCCACATTGACAGGGACGACCGGAAAACCTAGCAGGTCTTTACACATGTAAATAAGGGGGGAGCTCGCCATGGCCGCCGGCATCGACATAGCCGATCTGGACCAGGACAAGGTCTATCTCATCGACCTGGGCAGTCCCGAGACCAAGAAGAGCGTGCGCCCAAAACTGGCG
>CANJKG010000241.1 GCA_947474775.1 Caulobacteraceae bacterium
GAGGCGCCGGGCGAGGTGTTCCTCTACCAGGGCCGCTCCTACAAGGCCTATCGCGGCATGGGCTCGCTGTCGGCCATGTCGCGGGGCTCGGCCGACCGCTACTTTCAAAAGGAGGTGTCGGACGCGCTCAAGCTGGTGCCCGAGGGCATCGAGGGGCAGGTGCCCTACAAGGGGCCGATCACGCCGATCCTGCACCAGATGATCGGCGGCCTGCGGGCGGCCATGGGCTACACCGGCTCGGCCACCCTGGCGGACTTCCGCGAACGGGCGAGATTCATCCGGATCACCGGTGCGGGCTTGCGCGAAAGCCACGTTCACGACGTGATGATCACGCGGGAAGCGCCGAACTATCCGAGCCCGGTCTAGGCGCCTCCTATGACAACGGCCGATGGCCCCGGGTGGCCTCGGGTTGGGGAGACGACGATGGATATGATGCAGACGGGCGTCGAACTTAAGCTTCTGGGCGCTGCGGTGATCGTGGGGCTCGTGCAACTGCTGTGGGCGGCGGGCGCGGCCCGCTCGCAGCACGACCTGAAGTGGGCCGCGGGCGCCCGCGACGAGCCCAAGCCGCCGCTGACCGGCGTGCCGGGGCGCCTCGACCGGGCGTTCCGCAACTTCATGGAGACCTTCCCGCTGTTCGCCGCGGCGGTGCTGGCGGTGGTGGTGCTGGACAAGTCGGGGCCGGCCAGCGTCTGGGGCGCGGCGCTCTATGTCATCGGCCGGGCGCTCTATGTGCCGCTCTACGTCGCGGGGACATACCTGATCCGCTCCATCGTCTGGGGCGTGGCCCTGGCGGGGCTGGTCATGGTGATCGTCGCCATCTTCAAATGAGTTCCCACCATGCGTGACGGCGGACGCCTGGCGGCCGCGATCGAGGTCCTGACCGAGATCGAGACCCGGCACAAACCCGTCCGCATGGCCCTCAAGGCCTGGGGAGATTCCGCGCGCTATGCGGGGGCGAAGGACCGCGCCTGGGTGTCCGGCCTGGTGCTGGACATGCTGCGCCGCAGGCGGTCGCTGGGCTGGCGGATGGGCGACGACAGTCCCCGCGCGGCGGGCCTGGGGGCGCTGGCGTTGCTGTGGGACTGGCCGCTGGAGCGGTTGGCGGAGGCGGCGGGTGACGAAGCGCATGGGCCTGGGCCGCTGAGCGAGGCGGAACAGGCGTCGCTGGCGGCGCCTCGCCCGCTTTCGGAGGCTCCGCCGGCCGTGCAGGGTGACTATCCGGACTGGCTGGACGCCTCGATGGCCCGCGCTTTCAGGGACGATCGCGCGGCCGAGGGCCGGGCGCTGTCCGAGCGCGCGCCCGTCGACCTGCGGATCAACCTGCTGAAGGCCGATCCCGCCAAGGGGCGGAAGGCGCTGGAACCGCTGGGCGCTGAGTCGGCGGGGATATTGCCCGAGGCCCTGCGGATGGCGCCGCCGCAGGCGGCGGAGCGGACGGGCGCGGTGGAGACCATACCGGCCTTCTCCAAGGGCTGGTTCGAGGTGCAGGACCTGGGCTCGCAGATCGCCGCCAAGGCGGCCGGCGAGGTGAAGGGCAAGCAGGTGCTGGACCTCTGCGCCGGCGGCGGCGGCAAGACCCTGGCCCTGGCCGGAGCCATGGGAAACACCGGCCAGATCTACGCCTACGACAGTGACGCCCGCCGGCTGGCCGACACCATCCGCCGGGCCGACCGGGCAGGGGTGCGCAACCTGCAGGTCCGCTCGCCGGTGAATGGCGATGTGCTCAAGGGGCTGGAGGGCCGGATGGACGTGGTGTTCCTCGACGCGCCCTGCTCGGGAACCGGCGCCTGGCGGCGGCATCCTGACACCAAGTGGCGGCTGACGCCCGAGACCCTCGCCCGGCGGATCGCCGACCAGGACGCGGTGCTGGACTCAGGCGCCGGCTTCGTGAAGCCGGGCGGGCGGCTGGTCTACGTGACCTGCTCGGTGCTGCCGGAGGAAAACGAGGACCGGGTGGCGGCCTTCCAGGAGCGGGTGAAGGGCTTCTCGCTTGCGCCGGCGACGGATGATCCGGCGCTCGTCGCGCACCTCACGGCCGACGGCTATCTGCGCCTGTCGCCCAGGACTTCAGCGACCGACGGATTTTTTGTGGCCGTGCTGGAGCGCGCCCCATGACCCATCCCCTGATTGCCGCTAACGGAGCCGCATGACCCAGCCCGCCCAAGCGCATGAGCGCGTCCTGATCGTCGATTTCGGCAGCCAGGTGACCCAGCTGATCGCCCGGCGGCTGCGCGAGGCGGGGGTCTATTGCGAAATCCACCCGTTCGACAAGGTGGACGCCTTGCTGGACGCCTTCGCGCCCAAGGCGGTGATCCTGTCTGGCGGGCCGGCCAGCGTTCATGAGGCGCAGAGCCCGGCGGCGCCGGCGCGGATCTTCGAGCTGGGCGTGCCGGTGCTGGGCATCTGCTACGGTGAGATGACCATGTGCGCCCAGCTGGGTGGGGCTGTGGAGGGCGGCCACAACCGCGAATTCGGCCGCGCCGAGATCCGGATCGAGCGGGAGTCGCCGCTTCTGGAGGGCCTGGGCGCGCTGGGCCACAGCGAGACCGTGTGGATGAGCCACGGCGACAAGATCACCGCCATACCCCAGGGCTTCGAGGTGGTGGCCACGTCGGAGGGCTCGCCGTTCGCGGTGATCGCCGACGAGGGGCGGCGGTTCTATGGCATCCAGTTCCATCCGGAGGTGGCGCACACGCCGCGCGGGGCGCTGATGCTGCGAAACTTCACCCACCGGATCGCGGGCCTGAAGGGCGACTGGACCATGGCCTCCTATCGCCAGGAGCAGGTTGCGAAGATCCGCGCCCAGGTGGGCGAGGCCAAGGTGATCTGCGGGCTGTCCGGCGGAGTGGATTCCTCGGTCGCGGCGGTGCTGATCCACGAGGCCATCGGCGACCAGCTGACCTGCGTGTTCGTGGACACCGGCCTGCTGCGCAAGGACGAGGCGACCCAGGTGGTCACCCTCTTCCGGGATCACTACAATATCCCGCTGGTGCACGTTGATGCGTCTGATCTTTTCCTGGGCGAACTGGCGGGCGTCACCGACCCGGAGACCAAGCGCAAGACCATCGGGCGGCTGTTCATCGAGGTGTTCGACAAGGAGAGCGCCAAGATTGAGGGCGCGGCGTTCCTGGCCCAAGGCACGCTCTATCCGGACGTCATCGAGAGCGTCTCGGCCAGCGGCGGGCCGAGCGCTGTGATCAAGAGCCACCACAACGTAGGCGGCCTACCGGACTATATGAAGCTGAAGCTCGTCGAGCCGCTGCGCGAGCTGTTCAAGGACGAGGTCCGTGCGCTCGGCGTCGAACTGGGCCTGGCGCCCGCCTTCGTGGGCCGCCACCCGTTCCCCGGACCTGGCCTGGCGATCCGCATCCCCGGGGAAATCACGCGCGAGAAGGTGGCGGTGCTGCAGCAGGCCGACGCCATCTACCTGGAGGAGATCCGCAAGGCCGGGCTCTACGATTCCATATGGCAGGCCTTCGCGGTGCTGCTGCCGGTGAAGACCGTGGGCGTCATGGGCGATGCGCGCACCTATGAGGATGTCCTGGCGCTCCGGGCCGTGACCTCCACCGACGGCATGACGGCGGACTTCTTCGAGTTCCCCTGGGAGGTGCTGGGCCGCTGCGCCACCCGCATCATCAACGAGGTGAGGGGCGTCAACCGCGTGGTCTACGACGTGACGAGCAAGCCGCCGGGCACGATCGAGTGGGAGTAGGCGTGTCGAAGAGGGCGCCTGGGCCGTCGAAATCGATGACGGAGCTTCGCATCCCCAGAGGCTGACCGCGCCGGCCGGCGAAAATGTTGGTTGCAGGCCGCTGATCGCCGCCTCTCGTCCCGCCAGCGACCTAGCCCCGACCGGGTCCACGAGGATCTCAGGTGAGCTCATCGTTGACTGATCTGGATCAAGTGGGTCGGGCGGTCGTCGTGCGACATGCCATCGGGTCTCCAGGACGAAACGGGAAGCGGTCGGACAGGCCGGCGCTCCGAGGATCGTCTTCCACCTGGGGGCTGTGGAAACATCGGCGCATGAGCCCAAGACCATTCCCTTGCCGTTCCGCTGATGGGATCGGTCCCCTGCGGAGATGAGTGGGCGATGTCCGACAGGGCTGACGACACAAGAGGCCTCCGAGCGTCTAAGGGCCGTCGGACCCAACGAGATCGCGGGCGGAGGCGGCCGCAGCGTCTGGCGGATCGTTCTGGAGACGATGCGCGAGCCGATGTTCCTGCTGTTGGCCGGCGCAGCGGTCCTCTATCTCTTCCTCGGCAGCCTTGGCGA
>CANJKG010000242.1 GCA_947474775.1 Caulobacteraceae bacterium
GAATAGCCGGCGCTGAACGACAGTTCCCCGGTGGGCTGCTCCTCGACCTTCACCTGCAGGCCGGTGCGGTCGGGCGCCGAGCCCTGGGTCTCGGTGATCTCGACTTCCTTGAAGAAGCCCAGCCCCTTGATCTGGTTCTCGGAGCGGTCGACCAGGGCGCGGTTATAGGCGTCGCCCTCGACGATGTTCATCTCGCGGCGGACCACATGGTCCAGGGTCCGGGAGTTGCCCACCACGTCGATGCGATCGACATAAACGCGCGGCCCCTCGCGCACGTCGAAGGTGACGTCGACCCGCTTGGTCTCACGGTTGGGGGTGTAGCGCGGCCGCACGTCCACGAAGGCGAAGCCCGCCGCGCCGGCGGCGAAGGTGAGCGCATCGGTGGCCTGTTCGATCCGCTCGTCTTCATAGGTCTGGCCGGACCGGAACGGGATCAGCGCGGTCAGCACGTTCTTGTCGAGCCGCTTCAGCTCGGTCTCGACGTCGATCTTGCCGAACTTGTACTCCGGCCCCTCCTCGATCACGTAGGTGACCGCGAAGCCGTTCTTGTCCGTGGACAGCTCCGCCACCGCCGAGGAGACCCGGAAGTCATAGTAGCCACGGTTTCGGTAGTGCTTCCGCAGCTGTTCCTTGTCGTACTCGATCCGGTCGGGGTCGTAGTTGGCGTTGTTCGAGAAGAACTTGTACCAGCGCGTCTCCTTGGTCACGACCACGTCGCGAAGGTCGTTGTCGGAGTAGCCGCGGTTGCCCAGGAAGTTGACGCTGAGAATGCCGCTCTTCGGCCCCTCATCGATCTTGAAGATCAAATCCACCCGCTTCTGGGGCAGCTCGATGATCTGCGGGGTCACATTGGCCGAGATCCGCCCAGAGCGGCGATAGAGCTCGACGATCCGCTGCACGTCCTGCTGGGCGCGAGCGCGGGTGAAGATGCCGCGTGGCCGAACCGTCACCTCGTCGCGCAGCTTGTCTTCCTTGAGGCCCTTGTTCCCCTCGAAGATGACACGGTTGATGATCGGGTTCTCGACCACATTGACCACCAGGTCGCCGCCTTGCAGCTCGATGTTCACGTCCGAGAACAGATCGGTGCGGAACAGTGCCTTCAGCGCCTGGTCCATCTTCGCCGCATCGACGATCTCGCCGATCTGCAGCGGAAGGTACGAGATCACCGTCGAGGGTTCGATACGCTCGTTGCCCTTCACCAGGATGCGCGAGACCACGCCGCGCTCCTGGGCGGCCTGGGCCATCACTGGCCCTGCCGAGACCATGGCGGAGGTGCCGAACAACACGGCGAGGCCGGAGGCGATCGCAGCGCTGCGGGCGCGGTGTCTTTGCATAGAATCAGCCATTTTGGGAAAGGCGGTTTAGGAGAATAACCCGCCGAATAGATTGAACACACGAAGGCGCTGCAGATCGTTCCAGGTGGCGAACAACATCAATCCCAGCACGAGCGCAAGACCTACGCGATACCCTGCCGCCTGAACCTTGGCGGTAAGAGGGCGACGCGCCACCGCTTCATAGCCATAAAACAGCAGATGTCCCCCATCGAGCACGGGAATCGGCAGAAGATTTAGGAAGCCAATCCCCACCGATATGGTCGCCACCAGCTGCACCATCAGCAGCGCCCAGTTGCGCGCGAACATCGCCAGGTCCGGCGAGGCCGCCTTCGCCCGCTTGGAGAGGTCGCCGGCCACCTGCGCCATGCCCAGCGGCCCTGACAGCTGCTCGGCTGTCTCGCGACCCGTCACCACCCGCTTAAGGTAGGTTACCGTCAGGCTGATGCTCTCCCAGCACTGCTCGGTCCCGCGCGCGACAGCCTGCAGCGGGTTGTAGCGCCGGGTCATCACCTCGGCGCCAGCGCTCTGGCCAAGACCCAGCCGCCACACCTGCCGCGACTTTCCGTCCTTGTCGGTGACGCTGGCGGCCGCCGGGGCCACTTGGAACTCCAGCTTCTCCCCGCGCCGCTGGACCAGGAGGGCCAGCGGCTTGCCGCCACTGGCCAGCACTGTGCGCTGCAGGTCAGCGAAGCCCTCCACGGGCTTGCCGTCCGCCCGCAGGATGATGTCGCCAACCAGCAGGCCGGCCAGCTCCGCCGGGCTCCCCGGGCTCACCCCGCCGATCCGAGCCGGCTGGATGAGGCCCAGAACGCCCAACTGCTGCGGCTTGCCCAGGGCGTCGATGACCACGCCGCGCTCGGGCGTGGCCTGGATCTCGATCTCGCGGTCACCCCGCTCCACCAGGAAGTCGATCGGCGTGCCCGAGCTCAGCAGCACCGTGCGCTCGATATCGTCGAAGCCCTGGATCTTACTGCCGTTGACCCGCAGCACCTTGTCGCCGACGTGGAACCCTGCCCGCTCCGCCGGGCTGCCAGCCTTCACGCCATCCACGCGCGCCGGATAGAACTGCTCGCCGAAGCTCATCAGCAGGACGGCGAACACGGTGATCGCCAGCAGGAAATTGGCGATCGGCCCGGCGGCCACGATCACCGCCCGCTGCCACAGGGGCTTGAAGTGGAAATAGCGCCCCAGCGCGGCCTCCCCTTCAATCGCCAGCAGGTCGCTGCGCAGTGTCGCCAGATCCTCCTCGTCGGGGATCGAGGCGGCGTTGTCGTCGCCGGAGAACCGCACATAGCCGCCAAGCGGTATCCAGCCGATCCGCCACTCCACCCCGCCCTTGTCGCGCCAGCTGGCGATCGGCTTGCCGAATCCGATGGAGAACCGGTCCACCGCCGTCCCCAGCCAGCGGGCGGCCAGGAAGTGGCCCATCTCGTGGACCGTCACCACCACGCCCAGGATCACCAGGATCGGGATGACGTAGAGCAGCGCATTGGTCAGGAAGTCGATCAGGGGGTTCTCCATCACGCCTTGGCCATGAGTCCGTCCACGACCTCGTCCGCCAGCCGCCGCGCGACCGCGTCGGTCGCCAGCGCGTCTTCAAGCGGGTCCGCCTCAGGGCTCGCCGCTCCCCGGCGCTCCACGCGCTCCAGGGTCTCCGCCACGACGCGGGCAATATCGAGAAAGCCGATTCGACGGTCAAGAAATGCGGCCACCCCGCGCTCGTTGGCCGCATTCAGGGTCGCCGGCGCCCGCCCACCGGCCTCCAGGGCCTGCCGGGCGATGGAAAGCGCCGGGAACCGCTCCGCGTCCGGCTCTTCGAAGGTCAGCGCGCCCGCCTCCGCCAAGGATAGCCTTGGCGCAGGCCATGCCAGCCGGTCGGGCCAGGCGAAGGCGCAGGCGATCGGCGTGCGCATGTCCGGCGGCCCAAGCTGCGCCAGCGTCGAGCCGTCGGCGTACTCGACCATGCTGTGGATGATGGACTGCGGGTGGATCAAGACCTCGATGCGCTCCGGACGCACGGCGAACAGGTAGGCGGCCTCGATCACCTCCAGACCCTTGTTCATCATGGTCGCTGAATCGACCGAAATCTTGGCGCCCATGTTCCAGTTCGGATGCGCCACCGCCTGCTCGGGCGTGGCCGCGGCCATCGCCGCGCGCGTCCAGGTGCGGAACGGACCGCCGGACGCCGTCAGGATCAGCCGCGACACCTGCGCCGCCGCTGTCGGCTCGAACACCTGGAAGATCGCGGAGTGCTCGGAATCCACCGGGATCACCGCGCCGCCCGCCAGCTTGGCGATCCGCAGCAGGGCCGGGCCGGCGCACACCAGGCTCTCCTTGTTGGCCAAGGCCACGATGGCCCCGGCCCGCGCCGCCGCCAGGGTGGGCGCCAGGCCGGCCACGCCCACTACCGCCGACATCACCCACTGGGCGTCCATGCCGGCCGCATCGACCACGGCGGCCTGGCCGCCGGCCGCCGCCACGCCCGAGCCGGCCAGCCGGGACTTGAGCACCGGCAGCGCCCGCTCGTCGCCGATCACCGCGATCCTTGGCCGCCAGCGCAGCGCCTGCTCGGCCAGCCGCTCGACATTGCGGCCGGCGGCCAGCGCAACCACCTCGATATCCACTCGCGCCTGCTCGAACAGGTCCAGGGTCGAGACGCCGACCGAGCCTGTGGACCCCAGCACGCTGACCTTGCGCGGCAGGGTCAATGTCCCCAGCCCCAGTGGTTGGCCAGCCGGATGATCGACATCACCACCACCGCGAACATCAGGCCGTCCACCCGGTCCAGCAGCCCGCCGTGGCCCGGGATCAGGTCGCCGGAATCCTTCACCCCGAAACGCCGTTTGAGCGCCGATTCCCACAGGTCGCCGGCCATGGTCGCCAGGCCCACCAGAAGGCCGGTGAGGGCTGCGGTGGCGAGGTTCAGGTCGAA
>CANJKG010000243.1 GCA_947474775.1 Caulobacteraceae bacterium
AGCCAGCGAATCATCGAGTTCTCGGGGCGCAGATCCAGGATGTAGTACTTGTTGATCCACGGCGGGAAGATCAGCAGCGGAATCTCCCGCACTGTTTCTGTGCTGGGAGAATACTGCAATAACTCTATGAGTTCGTTGCGGAATACGACCTTCCCTGGGGCCGTGGCGACGTTCTCGCCGATCTTGAACATCTCCGGGTCGGTCTGAGCGATGGCGAGCTGGCCGCCGCCACGGTTCAGGTCGGCGACGAAGTTGTCCATGCCGCGCACTAGGCTGTCGCCACCGGTGGCCAGCACCTCGCGAAGCGCCGCCGGGTTGGAGGCCAGGAAGTTCGACGGCGAGAAGGCGTCGGTGAGCATCTTCATGAAGAACTCCACCCGGCGCTTGGCCAGGGGGTCCACGTCCTGGACCTCGCCCACCAGGGCGTTCAGCCAGTTGGACGTGAGCAGGTACGACTGCTTGATCACGTCGAACACCGGGTTTTCCGTCCACTCGGGATCGGTGAAGCGCTTGTCGTTGCGGGCCGGCGTCACCACGGGATCGGCCGCTCCGCCCATGGCGACGCGGCGGCTCGCCGCCTGCCAGAGCTCCAGATACTGGCTGAACAGGTCCGCCTGGGCGCGGATCAGCCTGTCCGGCTGGGCGGCGAGGCGGCCCATGACATCGGTCAGCGCCGGGGCCACGTGGAACGGGTCGGGCGAAAGTGCGGCAGGACGGTCGGCGTTTCGCAGGGCGATCTCGGCGATGGCGCCCTGGGCGGTCACCGCCGCGCGCGCCAGGTTCATTGAGAGCTTCTCCATCTGCTCCCGTTGCTCCGCGCTCAGCATCGGTATCTCGAAGGCCGGGGCGAAGACGGAGGGTTCTGACGCGGTGGCTTCAGTGGAGGGCGTCGGCGCGGCGGGGTTGGACTTGCCGCCGCCGGTCCGCGAGACCTTGGGCTTCGCCCGGACGGGCCGATCCGCGGCCGCGGGGTTTTCGCTCATTTGCCCGTCCTCCCATGGCGAAAGACCTGCGCCCTTTCACCGAAATCGATCATCGCATAAGACCTCGATGCATATGAACACATCGCGCCGCCATTTTGTGAACGGCCTTCGTACAGGGAAGGCTCCCAGGATCGTCTTTGCGACGACCTTGGGCGCCCTATTGTCCGGCTGCATGGGGGCGCCGCTGTCGCAGGTGGATCCGTCGTCGCCGGTCGCGGCGGAGGTTTCGAAGCTTGCGCAGACCTCGAATGACTATCCCAGCTTTTCGGAGATTCCGACGATTCCCGCCGATGTGCGTCCGTTGCGGGCCTTCGGGGTGGCGGCCAATGAGGTGGAGCAGGCGCGCCGGAAGCTCGAGCGCGAGACAGCGCCGGACACCTGGACGCTCACCGGCACCGGCGATTTCGCCGCCGCCGCGCGCCGGACGGCCGGTCCCGCCATCGCCGCGCCCGAACGCCGCGACACCGAGGCCTTCGCCCTCGAGCAGCAGCAGCGAGCTACCCCGCCCCCGTCGCCCCAGAGATAGGGCCCGCGGGGGCGCAAAAAACCTCATCCATGGCTTGGCTGACTCCGGCCCGGAGTCTATCCATGCGCGACTTCCGCTCCCTGATCGCCGCATTGGGCAAAGTTGCGGCGCAAGAGCTTCACATGACACCTGAATTCCACCGTATCCAACGTCTCCCCCCCTACGTCTTCGAGGAGGTGAACCGTCTCAAGGCCCGCCTGCGCGCGCAGGGCGTCGACATCATCGACTTCGGCATGGGGAACCCCGACATGCCGACGCCCAAGCACATCGTCGACAAGCTGGTTGAGACCGCCCGCGATCCTAAGTCCGGCCGCTACTCCGCCTCCAAGGGCATCATCGGCCTGCGCCGCGCCATGGCCGGCTACTATGAGCGCCGCTTCGGCGTGAAGCTGAACCCCGACACCGAGGTGATCGCCACCCTGGGATCCAAGGAGGGCTTCGCCAATCTCGCCCAGGCCCTGACCGCGCCCGGCGACGTGATTATCTGCCCGAACCCGGCATATCCGATCCATGCCTACGGATTCATCATCGCCTGCGGGGTGATCCGCCACGTGCCCGCCCCGTCGCCGGAGGAGTATCTGGCCGGCGTCAGCCGGGCGGTGGGCAATTCCGCGCCGCCGCCAAGCGTCCTTATCGTGAGCTATCCCTCCAACCCGACCGCCCAGTGGGTGGACGTGGATTTCTACAAGGACGTGGTGGCGCTGGCGAAGAAGCACGACATGCTGGTGCTGTCCGACATCGCCTATTCGGAAATCTACTTTGAAGACAATCCGCCGCCGTCGATCCTGCAGGTGGAGGGCGCCAAGGATATCGCCGTGGAGGTCAATTCGCTGTCCAAGACCTACGCTATGGCCGGCTGGCGGGTCGGCATGGTGGTCGGCAACGAGCGCATGTGCGCGGCCCTGGCGCGGGTGAAGTCCTATCTCGACTACGGCGCATACACCCCGATCCAGGTGGCGGCCGCCACCGCTTTGAACGGCCCACAGGACTGCGTCGACGAGATCCGGGGGATCTACAAGAGCCGCCGTGACACCCTGATATCGGCCATGGGCCGCGCCGGCTGGGATATCCCTGCGCCGTCGGCCTCCATGTTCGCCTGGGCCCCACTGCCCGAGCAATACAGAGAGGCTGGCTCGATGCTGTTCGCCAAGCTACTGATCGAGGAGGCCGAAGTCGCCGTGGCCCCCGGCATTGCCTTCGGTGAGAACGGCGAGGGCTATGTGCGCATCGGGCTGGTGGAGAACGAGCAGCGCATCCGGCAGGCGGCGCGCAACGTCCGTAAGTTCCTGGCCAATTCCGAGGAGATCCTCGGCCGGGCGCACAACGCCATGGCCGCGTCATGAGCGCCCGCAACAAGATCTGGCGGGTCGGAGTCGCGGGGCTGGGCACCGTGGGCGGCGGCTTGCTGTCTTTCCTGGCTGAGCGTCCTGGCTTCGCGCCGGCTGGCGGAGAGGTGGTGGTGACCGGCGTCTCGGCCCGCTCCCGCTCGCGGCCGCGCGCGGTGGATATCTCCGCCTATTCCTGGTTCGACGATCCGGTGGCCCTGGCCCGCTCGGAGGAAATTGACATCTTCGTCGAGCTGGTGGGCGGGTCGGACGGGCCGGCCAAGGCGGCGGTGGAAGCCGCGCTCGCCGCCGGCAAGCCCGTGGTCACCGCCAACAAGGCCCTGATCGCCGAGCATGGCGCCGAACTGGCCGTGCTGGCCGAGTCAAAGGGCGTGCCCCTGCTGTTCGAGGCCGCCGTCATGGGCGGGGTGCCCGCCGTGAAGATCGTCCGCGAAGCCCTGGTGGGCGACGACATCAAGTCCATCGCCGGCATCCTCAACGGCACCTGCAACTACATCCTGACCGAGATGGACCAGGGTGGACGCGCCTTCGCCGACGTGCTGGCGGAGGCCCAGCGCCTGGGCTACGCCGAGGCTGATCCGACCATGGACGTGGGCGGGTTCGACGCCGCCCACAAGATCTCGATCCTGGCCGCCCTGGCCTTCGGCTGCGCGCCCAACTACGCCGCCGCCGAGATCGAGGGCATCGACCAGGTGGACCTGCTGGACATCGGCCTGGCCCGCGACCTGGGCTACCGGATCAAGCTGGTGGCCTCGGCTGACCGTTCCGCCGATGGCGTGCTGGTGCGGGTGCATCCCTCGCTGGCGCCGCTCAGCCACCCGCTGGCCCAGGCCGGCGGGGCCCTCAACGCACTGTTCATAGAGGGCGAGCGGATCGGGCGCATCTACGTCCAGGGTCCCGGCGCCGGCGCGGGCCCCACCGCCGCCGCGGTGGCCGCCGACATCGCCGACGTGATGACCGGGGCGATGCGCCCGGTGTTCCAGGCCCCGGCGGGCGAGCTTGCGCCGTTCACGCCCGTCGATCCGGCCAAGAGCTTCGGACGCGCCTACCTGCGCCTGATGGTCAAGGACGAGCCCGGGGTCATCGCCGCCGTTTCCGAGACCCTGGCCGAGGCGGGTGTCTCCATCGAGAGCTTCCTGCAGAAGCCGGTGGAGAACGCGTCTGGCGTGCCGATCGTGCTCACCACCCATGCGGTGGCCGAATCTGTCCTGACCGCCGCCATCGACCGGATCGCGGGCTTGCCTGCGGTGCTGGAACGGCCAAGGTTGCTGCGCATCGCAAGAATTTAAGAGATTCAAGGTTAGACGCGCGCCGCGCCATGGCGCCAAAGGGTTGGAGACGTCGCCGTTATGACTTCGCAAGTTCTGGATCGCAGCCTGGTGCTG
>CANJKG010000244.1 GCA_947474775.1 Caulobacteraceae bacterium
TGCGGCCGCATTCGATAGGCTTTATCAGGCGTCTCCATCGCGGCCCGCCCGCGCCTTACCCATGGACGCCCCATGCGCCGTCTCCTGATCACCGCCGTCCTCACAGCCTTCGTGGCCAGCTCGCTGCCGCTGTCGGCGCTGGCCCAGCAGCAGCGTCCCGACTCCGGCCAGGACGAGGAGGCCGAGGCGGCCAAGCGCAAGAAGCGCGACGAGGAGTGGGGCGACAACCGCGCCCCGCTGCCGGCGCTCCGCAACGCCGGCCCCTGTCCGTTCGTGAAGACCCTCTACGACGCCGCCCGCTACGTGGAATTCAAGGACAACCGCGAAGCCTCCTCCAACGTCATCTGGAGCGGCGAGATCCAGGGGGTTTCCGCCGGCTGCCAGTACAAGAACGCCGAGCCGATCAAGGTCACCATGGAGGTGCTGTTCCAGCTGGGCCGCGGCGCCCTGGCCCAGGGCTCGTCCAAGACCTTCCGCTACTGGATCGCCGTCACCGACCGCAACCGCTCGATCCTCACCCGCCAGGACTTCAACCTGCCGATCACCTTCAAGGACGGCGAGGACCGCGCCTATGTGCGCGAGACCATCGGCGAGGTGACCATCCCGCGGGCCCAGGCCACCACCTCCGGCGCCAATTTCGAGATCCTCATCGGGTTCGACGTCACCCCGGAGATGGCCGCCTTCAACCGTGACGGCAAGCGGTTCCGCCTCAACGCCGGGACCACTGCGCAGGCGCCCGGGGCTCCCCCGGCCCCATGAGCGATCTCAAGCGGGGGCTGGGCGAGGCGGTCCAGGCCGCCTTCGCGGACCTTGGCCTGCCGCCGGACCTGGGACGGGTCACCGTCTCCGACCGCCCGGATCTGGCCGATTTCCAGTCCAACGGGGCGCTGGCCGCCGCCAAGCAGGCCGGCCGCAATCCGCGCGAGATCGCCACCGCCATCGCCGAACGGCTGGCCGCCGACCCGAGGCTGGCCTCGGTGGAGATCGCCGGCCCAGGCTTCATCAACCTGAAGCTCACCGACGCCGCCCTGGCCGCCCGCGCCGCCCAGGTCGCCGCCGACCCGCGCGCCGGCGCCGAGACCGTGGAGACCCCGCGGCGCGTCATCGTCGACTACGGCGGTCCCAACGTCGCCAAGCCCATGCACGTGGGCCACCTGCGCTCCTCGATCATCGGCGAGAGCATCAAGCGGCTCTATCGCTTCCGGGGCGACACGGTGGTGGGTGACGCCCACTTCGGCGACTGGGGCTACCAGATGGGCCTGCTGATCGGCGCCGTCACCGACGAGAACCCCGCCATCGGCGCCGAGGTCGAGCGGCTGAACGCGGAGGGCTCAACGGACGAACCCGTCCCGGCCGTCTTCGAGGCCGTCACCCTCGCCGACCTCGACCGCCTCTACCCCTTGGCCGCCGCCAGGGGGAAGGAGGACGCCGACTACCGCGACCGCGCCCGCAAGCTCACTGCTGAGTTGCAGGCGAAGAAGGCCGGCGCGTTCCTGCTTTGGCGCCGCTTCGCCCAGGTGACCCAGGAGGCGCTCACCCGCGACTTCCACGCCCTGGGCGTGGACTTCGATCTCTGGAAGGGCGAAAGCGACGCCGATCCGCTGATCCCGGAGATGGTCGCCGAGCTGGCCGCCAAGGGCCTGCTGGAGGACGACCAGGGCGCCCGCATCGTCCGCGTCGCCCGCGAGGGGGACAAGCGCGAGCTGCCGCCGCTGCTGGTGGTCTCCTCGGAGGGCTCGGCCATGTACGGGACCACGGACCTGGCCACCATCCTCGACCGCCGCCGGACCTTCCGGCCCGACCTGGTCATCTATTGCGTCGACCAGCGCCAGGCCGACCACTTCGAGATCGTCTTCCGCGCCGCCCAGCTGGCGGGCTATGCCCACCCCGGCCAACTGGAGCACGTGGGCTTCGGCACCATGAACGGCGCCGACGGCAAGCCCTTCAAGACCCGCGAGGGCGGCGTCCTCAAGCTCTCCGATCTCATCGATATGACCAGGGCCAAGGCCAGCGAACGCCTGCACGAGGCCGGCCTGGGCGAGGACCTGACGGTCGACGAATTCCAGGAGACGGCCCGCAAGGTGGCCGTCGCCGCCCTGAAGTTCGCCGACCTGCAGAACTTCCGCGGCACCTCCTATGTCTTCGACCTCGACCGCTTCACCAGCTTCGAGGGCAAGACCGGGCCCTACCTGCTCTACCAGGCCGTCCGGGTGAAATCCCTGCTGCGCAAGGCCGAGAAGGAGGGCGCCTCGGTGGGCCCGATCGCCGTCGCCGAGCCGGCCGAACGCGACCTGGCGCTGACCCTCGACGCCTTCAACGCCGCCCTCGTGGAAGCCTACGACCGCTACGCCCCCAATGTGCTGGCCGAGCACGCCTATCGGCTGGCCCAGAGCTTCTCGAAGTTCTACGCCGCCTGTCCCATGCTCACCGCAGGGCTCGCCGTCCGCGCCTCGCGCCTCAGCCTCGCCGGCGCGACCCTGCGCCAGCTCGAGCTCGCCCTTGACCTGCTGGGGATCGAGACGCCCGAGAAAATGTGACAACTTGTCAGTTGCGGAGCCCGCTTGCAGGTGGGAAACTTGCCCCAGGATCGAAACGTCAGAGGAAGCGCCCCGATGAAGATGGAAGATATGGTCATCGCCAGCGTGGACGATCACGTGATCGAGCCGCCGACGATGTTCGACCAGCACATGTCCAAGGAGCACCGCGCTCTGGCGCCCCGCTACGTCACCGACGATCAGGGAAACAGCTTCTGGTACTGGGAGCACGAGAACAAGCGCTCCTACAACAATGGCACCAACGCCGTGGTCGGCCGGCCGCGCGAGGAGTACGGCATGGAGCCGATGAACCTCGACCAGATGCGCAAGGGCACCTGGGACGCCAAGGCCCACATCGACGATATGAACGCCATGGGCGTCATGACCGCCCTGATGTTCCCCACCTTCCCAGGCTTCGACGGCGGCTGGTTCTGGAACGCCAAGGACAAGGCCAACACCGCCCGGGTCATGTCCGCCTACAACGACTGGCACATCGACGAGTGGTGCGGCCCCTATCCCGGCCGCTACTTCAAGAGCGCGGTCCTGCCGCTGTGGGATGTGGACGCCACCCTGACCGAGATGAAGCGGGTGGCGAAGAAGGGCTGCCGCTCGGTGTTCTTCCCCGCCAATCCCGCCGCCAACGGCCGCCTGCCCTCCGTCCACGACGACCAGTGGGATCCCATGTGGAAGCTGGCCAATGACGAGGGGATCATCTTCAACTGCCACATCGGCACCGGCTCGGCGCCCGCCGCCAACTCCGACCAGACCCCGATCTCGGCCTGGATCACCGCCATGCCGATCGCCATCGCCGCCGACGCGGCCGATCTGCTGCACCTGCGGGCCCTGCTGAAGTATCCGAACCTGAAGATGGTGCTGTCGGAAGGCGGCATCGGCTGGGTGCCCTATCTGCTGGAGCGGGCCGACTTCACCTTCAAGCACCACGGGCCGTGGGTGCGCGCCGACTTCGGCGGCAAGCTGCCGTCGGAGGTATTCCGCGAGCACTTCCTGACCTGCTTCATCGACGACAAATTCGGCTGCATGAACTACGAGCAGGTGGGCGAGGACATCATCTCCTACGAGTGCGACTACCCGCACTCCGACTGCACCTGGCCCGAGGTGGCCGAGGAGCTGTGGCCCAACGTCAAGGATCTGCCGGACCGGGTGATCGACAAGATCACCCACCAGAACGCCTATCGCTTCTTCGGAATGGACCCGGTGGCCGAGCAGGGCCGCGAGGCCTGCACCGTGGGCGCCCTGCGGGTGAAGGCCGCGGCCGTGCCGGTGGACACCACGGTCCGCTCCTGGGACGGCAACGACGCCCGCCAGCTGGGCGACCGCTCCAAGCCGGTCACCATCAGCGACGTCGAAAAGACCCGCGCCCCGCGCCGGGTCTGATCCGCCACCCCCTCTCCCCCAGCGAAGCCGAGAGGGAGAGGGCAGGGTGAGGGCCGGTGCAGGAACCATGCCTGAAGCAGACGTCCGCCGACTTGCGCCCGCCGACCTCCCGCTGGCGCGCCGGCTCAACGACCTGTTCGGCGAGGCCTTCGCCGAGCCGGAGACCTATGGCGGGGCTCCGCCAGCCGACGCCTACCTCCAGGGCCTCCTGGCCAAGGACCATGTGATCGTCCTCGTGGCCCTCGACCCGGCCGGGATCGCCATGACCGGCGGCCTTGTGGCCTACGAGCTCGACA
>CANJKG010000245.1 GCA_947474775.1 Caulobacteraceae bacterium
CCGTTGACGATGAAGGTGCCCTTCTCCGTCATCAGCGGGATGTCGCCCATGTAGACGTCCTGCTCCTTGATGTCCTTCACGGAGCGGGCGCCGGTCTCCTCGTCAGTCTCGAACACGATGAGGCGCAGCTTCACCTTCAGCGGCGCGGCGTAGGTCATGTCGCGCTGGACGCATTCCTCGACGTCGTACTTCGGCTCCTCGAACTCGTAGGAGACGTATTCGAGCACGGCGCGCTCGTTGAAGTCCTTGATCGGGAAGACGGACTTGAAGACCGCCTCGATGCCCTCGTCGCGGCGGTCGCCGGAGCGGACTTCGCGCTGCAGGAACTGTTCGTAGGAGGAGCGTTGAACCTCGATCAGGTTCGGCATCTGCACGGCTTCAGGGATGCGGCCGAACGAGTGACGGATCCGCTTCTTGCCGGTGAAGGATTGCGCCATGTGTATCCCTTGAGGACGCGGAGAAGGACTCCCGGCGTCGCATTTTTCATCCTGCGTCCACCCTCAGCCCCTCTTGAGGAGGGACCGGACGCTGGAAAGCCCCTGTATCGTCAGGGGCGCTCCCTCGCATGGCCGGAGGGCGGGTGGCCATGCCTCGGAGCAGTCACGCGCGAAGCCGCGTCGGATGTCAGAATCTGGAGGGGTTTCGCGAACGGGCGGAGATAGTCCGTTTCGATGCGCTTGGGAAGCCCCTCAGGCGCAGAAAAATGCGCGGGCCCCCCGTCTCAGGGAATGGCCACATCCAGCCCCGCGAGCCTACTTCCGGCCGAACAACCCGCCAAGCGCGTTGAGCGCCGCGCCAGCCGCGGCCGCGCCGGCCTGGCCGCCAGGGACACCCGGGAGGCCGGCGGCCTGCAGCTGCTGGGGCGAGACGCCCGCATTCAGCAGTCCGGCCTGGGCGTTGTTGGCCATGGCCTGCTGACACATCTGCCAGTTGTTGGGGTTGGCGGCGACACATGCATGGTAGTTCTGCCCGGCCTGGTAGGTCGCCATGGCGGAGGCTTGGCCGCGCGTGTCGGTGGGCGGCATGCCCTGGGCCATCAGGCCCTGCGCCATGCCCTGGGCGCCGATGCCCTGACCCATCAGGCCCTGCGGGGCGGCCGGCTGGTTGGCCAGCGCCAGGCAGGACTGGATCGCGGCGACATCCCCATTGGCGCGCTGCACGCAGACCGCGATGGCCTGCTGCGTGGCCTGCGGATTGGCGGCCGGCGCCTGCTGGGCCCTGGCCGCCTGCGCGTTCTGCGCCGCACCCATCAGGGAGCCCAGAAGCCCCGCCGCGGCACCGGCCTTACCGGCCCCACCCATTCCGCCGAGACCCCCAAGGCCGGGGATGCCACCCATCGCGCCACCGCCGCCGCCGCCCATCTTCGCCCGCAGCTGGGCACATTCGGCCATGCCCGCGCCCATGGGCGAATTTCAGATCTGCATGGCCTGGTTCAGGCGGTTGATGTCGTAGGCGCTCTGGGCGGACGCCGGCGGGGCCGTCATCATCGAGGCGAATGCCACGCCTGCGGCAAGGCTGGCGCGGATCACGGTCGCGGTCGTCATGTCGGATCAATCCCCCCCGGATGAGTCTCTGGGCCTGACTTAGCCTATCAAGCTTGGCTGAACACCAGGGTTCGCGCCAAACGGGAAATGGCCGGGGGACGAGCATCGGCGGGCCTGCGTCACGGCTCCCGGCGATCTGTCCCCCTAGCCTGTGGGCGCCCCGGCGCGGCCCCGTCTCAAAATTGAGTCCGGAAGCCGGCGGTGACGTATCGGCCCATCACATCGTAGAGCGTGGTGATGGTCGGGAAGGTCGAGTTGGCGGCCGGTCCGGGGAACAGCGGCCAGTCCTTGTCGAACAGGTTGTTGACCGTGAAGAACAGTTCAGTGTCGTGGCCCAACATCTTGGTCTCATAGGTGACGGTCGCGTCGACATAGGCCTGCGCTGGGATGTGACCAGCGGCAAAGACCTGCGACGGGCCCATCTTCATGCGGCCGATGTAGCGCACCTGTCCGTAGAGTTCCCAAGGCCCCAGACCGTATTCGGCGCTGTAGAGACCGCGGAACTTCGGCACCGCGCCGCCGCCGATAGAGGCTTGGCTGTCGGTCCAGCCGGCGAGTTCGACAACAGCGGACAGGGTGTCGGACTGGGTCGCATAGCGCTTGACGTAATTCACCAGCGCCCGCGCCGTGAGTTCGCCCGGGATCGACAAGTCGGCCAGCGGCACGGTGTAGGTGGCTTCGATGTCGAAGCCGCGATTGAGCAGGAAGGCTGTGTTGATCGGAACCGAGCGGATGATCTCGATGCCGTTCTGGTTCGTCCGGTCACTGAACGGCCGCGGACGGCTGAGCAGGTCGCAGGTCGCCCCAACCCCGTTCGCCGCCTCGCAGGCCAGAAGCAGATTGGCAGGCGGGCTGTTGGCGATCGCCCCTTTGATCTGGATATCGTAGTAGTCCACCGACAGGTTGAAGCCCGGGACGAAGCTTGGCTGCAGCACGACGCCGATCGATTTGGTGTTGCCGATCTCCGGCTTGAGGTTGGGGTTGCCGCCCCCCAGAACGGTGGGCGTGAAGTTGGTCCCCACGTGCGGGTCGAAGATGGTCAGGCGAGTGTTGGTGGCGCTGGAGAACTGCTCGTATATCGCGGGAGCCCGAATATCGCGCGCGCGGGTGGCCCGAACGCGGACATCGTCGATGAGCCGCCAGGACAGGCCGGCCTTCCAGGTGTTGACCGAACCCGAAGTCGAGTAGTTGGTACGCCGCCCGGCCAGCGACAGGTCGAGGCTCTTGGCCAGCACCCAGTCCTTGGCGAGCGGCACGCTGAGCTCGCCGAACGCCTCCTTGACGTTCTGGGTCGCGTCGGCCGTGCCGGTATTGTTCGTGTACCGGCCCACGGTTGTGGGCGCGCCACGCAGGCCGGTTATGGGTGTGGGGATCGCCGGGTCGGAGTTCGAGATCACCTGCAGCGACGTCCGGCGAAACTCGACGCCCGCAGACACCCCAATCGGACCGGCCCAGGTGGAAAATAGCTCGCCGGAGATGTTCGCGAGGACATCGTCGGTACGATTCTTGGCGACGTACCTGGCCACGCCCTGGACATAGGCCAGGGCCGCGTCGGTCTCAGCCCGCAGGCCGAAAGGATTGAACGGCGCGCAGCCGGGATATAGCCCGGGATTCGTGAGGGCCACTCGGCAGACGATATTGCCGGTCGCGGGATCGCGCACCGCGTCCATGGCCGCGAAGAGGTGCTGGTTGTCGATCGTGCCGATGGTCAGGCTCGTCAGGTCCGCTTCGCCGTGCTGGTAGTAGGCCTGGAATTTCCAGGTGTCGGAGATATCGCCCGAAACCTTCAGCCCTCCGGTCCAGCTGTCGACCACCTCGGGCATGATGTTGGGAACCATTTCCTCCAGGCCCTTGGAGAACTGCACGCTGGCGGTGTTGGTGGCCGTCAGGATCTGCTGGATCTGGGCCGGCAGATAGGCGTTGCCGGAAAAGATCGGGTGGCCGATGAACACGCCTTGCGAGCCCTTCACGTTCGCGCTCGCACGCCCATAGGTGCCGTTGGCCGTCACGCGCAGGCGGTCGCTGAAGTCATAGCTGAGCTGGCCGAAGAGCTGGTCGGTGATCAGCCCCGTGATGACGTGCTGGTTGGGGCCCGAGGTGTTGCCCGAGCCGCCGATCTGGCCGCCGACGCCGGTGTTGATCCCCTTGTCGTAGGGAATGACCCGGCCGTCGTTGGTGATCTGGGTGTCGAGCACCCCGGGCGGGCCGGAGATGATATGGCCTAGCGCGCTGCGCGAGTTGTTCACGACGTTAGGGACGAACACCAGCGGGTTGGCGGCGGTGCCGGCCCTTGGCGCTCCGGCGGCGAGGTTGCTGCCAGCCTGGGCCCACAGATCACGCACCCAGTTGTTCCGGTCCACGGAAAGGCGAAAGACCGGATCATTCTGGGAGTGATCGGCCGAGAACAGGGCGTGGCCACGCCCATCGGCGAAGGATTGGCCGGCGGCGACCCCGACCCGATAGCCTTTGCCGTAGCCGCGCGGCGACTCCCCGGCCTGGGCCCTGACCTTCACGCCCGTATAGTTCCGATCGAGGACGTAGTTCACCACGCCGGACACGGCGTCCGAACCGTAGACGGCCGAGGCGCCGCCGGTGACCACATCGACCCGCTTGACGAGCATCTCGGGCAGAATGTCGACGTTCACAGTCCCC
>CANJKG010000246.1 GCA_947474775.1 Caulobacteraceae bacterium
GCTGGCGCCGCGACCGGCGCTGTTGTTCGCCGACGAGCCCACCGGCAACCTGGACAGCGCCAACGCCGCCCACGTGGCCGATCTAATGTTCGACCTGGCGGCCGAGACCGGGTCCGCCCTGGTGCTGGTCACCCATGACGAGGCGCTGGCGGCAAGGGCCGACCGGACGCTGCATCTGCGCGACGGCCGCGCGCTCGCCTACGCATGATCCCGCTTTCCCTGCGCTTCGCAGCCCGCGAGCTGCGCTCTGGGGTGGCCGGGTTTCGCATCTTCCTGGCCTGCCTGGCGCTGGGTGTGGCCGCCATCGCCGCCGCCGGATCCACCGCCGAGGCCTTCCGCCAGGGGCTGGCTATGCACGCCCGCGAGATCCTGGGCGGCGACCTGGCCGTCAGCCTGCAGCAGCGACGGTTCACGCCCAAGGAGCGCAAGGCGTTGCAGGCGGCGGGCGACACCGCCTGGGCGGTGGCGTCCAAGGCAATGGCCGAGGCGCCGTCCGGTGAGCGCCGCCTGGTGGAGCTGCGCGGCGTGGGCGCCGGCTATCCGTTGGCCGGTGTGGTCACCCTGCAGGGCGCGCCGTCCCTGAAGGCGGCCCTGGCGCCCCGCGCTGGCCTGCCCGGCGCCGCCGTTGAGCAGGCGCTGCTCGACCGGCTGCACCTGAAGCTTGGCGATCGGTTCATGGTGGGCAATGTGCCGATGGTCGCCACGGCGGTGCTGCTGGAGGAGCCGGATCGGCTGTCGCGGGGCTTCGCGCTCGGCCCCAGGGTGCTGACCGACATGGCCACGGTGGAGAGGGGCGGCTTCCTGACGCCGGGCCTGCCATTCACCGAGACGGTGCGGATCGCGCTCCACGACGCGCGCGACCCGAAGGCCTCGGAGGCGGTCCTGCGCAAGGCAATGGGCGGTGGAGGCTATCGCATCCGGGACCGGGGCGAGGCGGCGGCCGGGATCGGCCGGATGATCGACCAACTGGAATATTTCCTGGGCTTCATCGGCCTGGCCTCGCTGGTGGCCGGCGGGCTGGGCGTGTTCGGCGCGGTGGCGGCCTATCTGGAGGCGCGCAAGCCCTCGATCGCAGTGCTCAAGGCCCTGGGCGCGGACGGCGCCTTGGCTCGCAACCTCTACCTTATCCAGATCGGCGTGCTGGCTGGGGTCGGGGTCGTGCTGGGCCTGGCGGTGGGCGCCGCCGTGCCCCTGGTCTTGGGTACGGTGGTCAAGGACGACCTTCCGGTTCCGGCGCTGTTCGCCCTCTACCCGGCGCCGCTGCTGAAGGCCGCCGCCTTTGGCCTACTGTCCGCCGCCGCCTTCGCGCTTGCGCCGCTGGGCCGCGCCCGGGCGACGCCGCCGGCCAGCCTGTTCCGCAAAGACCTGCAGGGCGGCCTGGGCTTGGGGCCGGAGACGGTGGGCGCGGGTCTCGCCGCGGCAGGCCTGGCGGCGCTCGCGGTTGTCACCGCACCTACGCCGCTCGCGGCCGGAATCATGATGGGCGGGGTGGCGGTCTCCTTCGGACTGCTCTGGGCTATGGGCCTGGGCGCGGCGGCGCTGGCCGGCCGGTTGCGGGGCGCGAGCCGTGGGCCGGTGCGGATCGGGCTGGCCAACCTCGCGGGCCCGGGCTCGGCGGCGCGCACGGCGGCTCCGGCGATCGGGCTGGGCGTCGCCCTGCTGGCGGCGGTGGTGCTGATCCAGTCCAGCCTGCTGCGCCAGGTGGCCGAGATCGCGCCGCGGACCGCGCCGGCCCTGGTGTTCACCGACATCCCCGGCGACCGGGCCGGCGCATTCGACGCCGTGGTGGCGGCGGCCTTTGGCGCTAGGCCCAGCCGGGAGACCTATCTGCGGATGCCTTTCGTGACCGGCCGCATCCTGGCCGTGCGCGGCGAGCCAGTGGTGCGCGAGCGCATCCGGCGCGAGGTCCGCTGGGCCTACGACAACGATGTGAACCTTTCGGCCATAGGCGCCGAACCCCTGAGCGCCGGCGTGGTCGAGGGCCGCTGGTGGTCCGCCGGCTACCGCGGTCCGCCTCTGGTGGCGATAGGCGAGCAGGTCGCAGCGGGGGCCGCTATCAAGCTTGGCGACATGATCACCTTCTCCGTCCTGGGGCGCGAGATCGAGGCCAAGGTGGCGGTGATCCGCAAGGTGGATTTCGGGGCCTTCGGGCCGTCCTTCGCCGTCATCCTCAACGAGGGGGCGCTTGCGGGCGCGCCGCTCGGCCACGTGGCCATCGCCAAGGCCAGCAAGGCTCAGGAGGACAGCGTGAGCCGGGCGCTGGGCCGAGACTTCCCGGAGGTGAACGTCATATCTGTGCGCGAGCAGCTGGAGGCGGCCCAGGACCTATTCGACCGCCTGGCGCTGGCGGTGCGCGGGGCCGCGGCTGTGGCGGCCCTGGCCGGCCTGCTGGTGCTGGCCGGGGCCATAGCCGCCCGTGCCCGGTCCCGGGTCCGGGAGGCGGCGACTCTGAAGGTGCTGGGGGCTTCGCGGGGCCAGATCCTCGCGGCCTATGTGCTGGAGTATGGCGCTGTGGGCCTGGTCGCGGGCCTGGCAGGGGTGGCGCTGGGCTATGCGGCCGCCTGGCCGGTGGTGGTCACGGTGTTCGAAGCCGAGTGGAGCGTCGACTGGTCCGGCGTCGCCGCTCTGCTGGGCGCCGCGGCGGCGGTCTCCGCGGCCGGCGGGCTGGGCGCGGCATTCCACGCGCTGTCACGCCGGCCCGCCCCGGCGCTTCGAACGGAATGACAGGCGTTAGAACGTCTTGGACAGACCTATGAAGGCTTGACCTGAGGTTCCGCCTACCGTGTCCCGCGCGGCGACGCCGGCCCGCCAGGCGAATCCCGCCACCTCGCCTTCGAGCGCTACCTCGCCCGAGATGAAACTCTTGTCGGCGCCGGTGAGCGGAAGGGTGGCCGCCGAGCCGTTCACCGCGGCCAGTTGCAGGCGGACGTTATTGTCTCCGCGCTCTCGGACGAAGGTGTAGCCCAGGCGTAGCGACGGTCGTACGGGACCCTGGCTTAGCACCGCCTCGGCGCCGAGGGTGGCTTCCATCCGCCCGTAGGTGACGTTCTCGGTGCGACCGTTGCCGACGCTGGCGCCCCGCTCCTGGAAGTCGGTGATGACGGTGTAGTTGTAGACAACGTCGGCGACGGGGCCGACCCGGAAGTCGCCGACCTTGGCCGCGTAGCCCACCTGCAGGTTGGCGCCCAGCGAGGTGCCGCGCGGCTCGCTGGTGGCGATCTGGCCGTAGGCGGCAGGCCGGGTCATGTCCATGCGCAACTGGGTGAAGCCTCCGGCGATCTCCACATAGAGGCCGGCTTCGGCGAAGAAGGCCCCATACAGTGAGCCGCCATAGGCCTTGCCGTCCAGATCGAAGCCGCCCACCGCGTCGCTGCGATACTCCGAGCCGGTGAGGGCGAGGCCGACGCGGATCTGCTCGTCGCCGATTTCCGCGCCCACGGCGACGTTGCCACCCTGGAGCCTCCCGCCGCTGCCAGGCGACGCCACCCGTTGCGGCCCGCCCTGGGCCCAGAGCCTGGCTCCGTCGACGTCAACCCCCGACCAGTGGGCGCGGCGCACGGCGCCCACGTTGGAAATCGCGGTGGTCAGCGGCGTCGTTCCGAACGAGCCCGCCACCAGCCGGGCCTGGCTGAGCGCCAGCGGCAGAGCGCCCTGAAGCGCCGCCTGCGCCAGCGGATCGATATAGGTCGGCAGGGTCAGGCGGTAGAACATGATGACGTTGTCACCAGCGGCGCCCACGCGCGCACCGCCGTTGTCGTTGGCGACCAGCAGCAGGAAGTCCTGCGGCTTGGCCTCCTCCAGAACCGGCGCGAGGCCGAGCGCCTCGAACTTGTTGGACAGGGTGAACTGGTTGCTGGGCTGGGTGTTGAGGTTGATCCCGAAGCGCGTCAGCTCCGTGAAGTTCAGCATATTGATCAGTTCGGTCTGCTGAAGGGGAACGATCGACGGCTCCAGCACGCCCGTGCCGTTCACGGCGGTGGTCGTGGAGATCGGCGTCGTCCCCGCGAAGGGGGTGCCGATCAGGTTGGTCGCCCCGGCCGTGTCCACCAGGAGCACGCTCTTGAACACAATGGGGTTGGCGGTTCCCGCGCCGCCGCCGTTCTCGTCGCCCGTGAGCACCAGGAACTGGGTGTTGTTCAGCGCCAGGATCTCGGTGGCGCCGGCGGTCGCGCCGGTGGCCGCGTTCAGTCCC
>CANJKG010000247.1 GCA_947474775.1 Caulobacteraceae bacterium
GATTTACGATAAGGGCGCCGACAAGGGCGCGATCATCTATTCCACCCGCAGGATCTACGACCAGGCCGGCGGCGATCTGCTGGCCACGGTGGGCCAATCGGGCTTCCTGCGGGCCGACGGCGGGTTCGGCGGCAAGGCCGAGGGTGCGCCCAAGCCGCATCCGACGCCGGAGCGGGCGCCGGACGAGACGGTGCGGCTGCCCACCCGGGCAGACCAGGCGCTGCTCTACCGGCTGTCGGGGGACTACAATCCGCTGCACGCCGATCCGGCCGTGGCGACGCAGGCCGGGTTCCCCGTGCCGATCCTGCACGGGCTGTGCACCTATGGGGTGGCTGGCCGGGCGGTGCTGAAGGCGTTGTGCGACAACCGCCCGGAACGGCTGAAGCGCCTGGACGTGCGGTTCTCAAGCCCGGTATTCCCCGGCGAGACGCTGGAGGTCGACCTCTGGCGCGAGGGGGACGGCCGCGCGGCCTATCGGGCCCGGGTGTTGGAGCGCAATGTGATCGTGCTGCAGAATGGCTACGCGGAATTCGGAGACTGACATGGTTGGAATCATCGCCTTCGGTGCCTATGTGCCGCGCCTTCGTCTGCAGCGGCAGGCGGTGGTCGCCGCCAACGCCTGGTTCAACGCCGGCCTGCGTGCCAACGGCAAGGGCGAGCGCGCCATGGCCAGCTGGGACGAGGACGCCATTACCATGGCGGTCGAGGCCGCGCGCGACACCCTGACCGGGCTGGACCGGGGCCGGGTGAACAAGGTGGTGCTGGCTTCCACCAGCCTGCCGTTCGCCGACCGCCAGAACGCCGGCGTGGTGAAGGAGGCCCTGAACCTCAGCGACGAGGTGGCCTCCATGGACGTGAGCGGCAGCCAGCGGGCCGGCGCCAGCGCCCTGCTGGACGCCCTGCAGGCGTCCAAGGGCGGGGCGGGCGAGATCCTCTGCCTGGCGGCCGAGAAGCGGGCCGCGGCGCCGGCCTCCGAGCTGGAGTTGACCAGCGGCGCGGCAGCCGCTGGCCTCCTGGTGGGCGAGGGCGAGGTGGTGGCGGAGTTCCTGGGCGGCCATTCGTCCTCGATTGATTTCGTCGACCACTTCCGCTCCGAAGGCCAGGAGTTCGACTACGGCTGGGAAGCCCGCTGGGTGCGCGACGAGGGCTACGCCAAGATCGGCCCCAAGGCGGTCAAGGCGGCGCTGGCCAAGGTCGGGATCGAGGCCGCGGCGGTGGACCACTTCGTGATGGGCGCGCCGATGAAGGGCGTCAACGATGCGGTAGCCAAGTCTTCGGGGATCCGGCCCGAGGCGGTGAAGGAGCCGCTGGCGGCGGTCATGGGCGACGCGGGCTCGGCCCAGGCGCTGATTCTGCTGGCGCAGGTGCTGGAGGCCGCCCAGCCGGACAAGATCATCGTGGTGGTGGGCTTCGGTCAGGGCTGCGACGTGCTGGTGTTCCGCACCACCGGCCGGATCGTCGGGGCCCTGAAGGGCCTGGGCGTGTCGGGCTGGCTGGCTCGCAAAAAGCCCGAGGCGAACTATATCAAGTACCTGTTCTTCAACGGCCAGGTGGCTTTGGACAAGGGGATGCGCGCCGAGTTCGACCAGAAGACTGCGCTGACCGCGCTCTACCGCAACCGCAAGGCGGTGATGGCGCTGGTGGGCGGCAAGGACAAGATGACCGGCACGGTGCAGTTCCCCAAGTCGGAGATCAGCGTGGCGCAGAACGCCCGCTCCATCGGCCAGCAAGAGGACTATCCTCTGGCCGACCGGGTGGCGCGGATCCTGACCCACACCGCCGACAGCCTGGCCTATTCGCCCGATCCGCCGACCTACTACGGCGCGGTGGAGTTCGAAGAAGGTGGCCGGATCACCTGCGAATTCACCGACGTGGACGCGGAGGACGTGGTTGTGGGGGCCGGGATGCGGATGATGTTCCGCATCAAGGCAGTGGATGAAATGCGTGGTTTCACGAAGTATTTCTGGAAAGCCGTTCCCGACTATCGGGCCGCGGCCAAGCCGGCCCTGGCGGCCGAGTAGAGGACCCGAAAGATGGCTAGCGGCATCAAGGACAAGGTCGCAATCCTGGGCATGGGCTGCGCGCGCTTCGGCGAGCGCTGGGATGCCGACGCCGATACCCTGATGGTGGAGGCCTTCACCGAGGCGCTCGCCGACGCGGGCATCGACGTCTCGCAGATCAACGCGGCATGGCTCTCGGTGGCCTTCGACGGGCAGAACACCGGCCCCAGCGGCATCCCGGCGGCGGTGGCCCTGCGGCTGCCCAATATCGGAGTGACCAAGGTCGAGAACTACTGCGCTTCCGGCACGGACGCCTTCCGGGGCGCCGTCTATGCGGTGGCCAGCGGCGCCTGCGACATCGCGCTGGCGGTGGGCGTGGAGAAGCTGAAGGACACCGGCTACGGCGGCCTGCCGGTGCGGACCCGCGGCACCACCTTCGACATGGTGGGCGTGGTGGGCTCGGCCCCGGGTAACTTCGCCCAGCTCGCGGCCGCCTATCGGGCCAAGCACGGGGTTTCCGCCGAGGACCTGAAGCGGGCCATGGCCCACGTCTCGGTGAAGAGCCACGCCAACGGGGCCAAGAACCCGAAGGCGCATCTGCGAAAGGCGATCACCGAGGAGCAGGTGCTGAACGCGCCGATGATCGCCGAGCCGCTGGGCCTGTTCGACTGCTGCGGCGTGTCGGACGGGGCGGCCTGCGCCATCGTGACGACGCCGGAGATCGCCCGCGCCCTGGGCAAGAAGGACATCGTCACCGTCAAGGCGCTGCAGCTGTCGAGCTCCAACGGCTGGGAGCTCCAGGGCGCCGGCTGGGACGGGACCTATTTTCACACCACCCGGGTGGCGGCCGCCAAGGCCTACCAGGAGGCGGGCATCACCGATCCGCGCAGACAGATCTCGCTCACCGAGGTGCATGACTGCTTCTCGATCACCGAGCTGGTGACCATGGAGGATCTGGGGCTCTCCGCCGAGGGCGGGGCGGTGAAGGACGTCATGGACGGCTTCTTCGACGCCGACGGCCAGGTGCCGTGCCAGATCGACGGCGGGCTGAAGTGCTTCGGCCACCCGATCGGGGCCTCGGGCCTGCGGATGATCTACGAGAACTACCTGCAGCTGCTGGGCCGCGCGGGCGAGCGCCAGCGCAAGGAGCAGCCGGTGTTCGCGCTCTCCCACAACCTGGGTGGCATGCCGAGCCAGAATGTGAGCGCGGTGGCCATCGTGGGCCTGCAGGACGCCTGACCGGTAAGGGAAATCGCGCCGGGGTGGAGAGCCCTGGCGCGGCCTCTCACAGCTTACGGACGATGCACTCGTAGCCGAGGCGGCCGACCGTCTTGCAGAGTGTCTGCGCCTGGCCCTGGCCGGCGAGGCCGGCGAACATCGCGCGATAGTAGGTCTTGCCGTTCACCTGGGTGGGGACCACCCGCTGGGTGAGGCCGCGGGTCTCGCTGGTGAACATTCGCGCCAGCGAGGCGAGCTCGGCGCGCGCCTTGGATTCCGTTGACGAGGCCAGCACCTGTACGGCGAAGGCGCCCCCGCGCTCGGGGGCGGACGCAGGCTTGGGTGGCGCGGGCGGCGCTGCGTAGGGGCGCGCCGTTGGGGGTGGCGGCGCGGCTGCGGTCCTCGGCGGCGGCGGCTGAAGGGTCGGCGCTGGGGCCGGCGGAGGCGGCGGGGTCGCCTGACGCGCCGAAGTGTCCATGGGCGCGTCAGGCGCAGGCTGCGGCCTGGGAGGCGGTGCGGCCACGGGCGGCGGCGGTGGCGCGGCGGCCAGCTTGGTCCCGCCACGCAGTGGCCAGGCGTAGTTGGCGCCGCAGAGGGCCCGCACCACGCTGTAGATCGGATCGGCGGGCTCAGGCGTGGTCCAGTCGGCCGAGGCGAACACGTTGTTGGCCGAGCCGCGGCGCTTGCGCTGGACATAGCTCTTGCCGCTGGGGGATTTCACCCGATCGGCCTTGCAGTCGACCTCGATGTCGGTGCTCCAGGAGACGAAGCGGTGCTCGGCCGCCCAGTCGCGGTCGACCACCTCGCCGCGGACCACGGCCTTCTGGATACCCGCCTCGGCCTTGCCCCGGGTCACGGCCACCACATGCACAGGGC
>CANJKG010000248.1 GCA_947474775.1 Caulobacteraceae bacterium
ACACCCCTTGCGAGACCTGCCAGAAGGATGGCGCGCCCAAGAAGCCCACGTGGTCGATCAGCGCCGACAAGGTGGTTCAGGACAAGCGCCGCCGCATCGTCCACTACCGCAACGCCCGCATCCACGTCCTGGGCGCGCCGGTCCTGTTCCTGCCAGTGTTCTGGCACGCCGACCCGTCGGCCAAGCGCAGCTCCGGCTTCCTGACGCCAAGCATCACCGCCACCGACCGACGCGGCGTCTCCTACGAGCAGCCCTACCTGTGGGTCATATCGCCCTCCGCCGACCTGCTGTTGAGCCCGCAGATCAACACCGAGGTCAATCCGTTCCTCAACGGCCAGCTGCGCAAACGATTCTACTCCGGCGATGTCGACCTGCGCTTTGGCTACACCTACGACCGCGACTTCGACGGAAAGGGTCGCAAGTTCGGCGACAAGACCTCCCGCAGCTACATTCTGGGTCGCGGCGCCTTCCAGGTTAACCCGCGGTGGCGGTGGGGCTTTACGGCCGAACGTGTCTCCGACGACCTGATCTTTGACAAGTACGACACCAGCAACGTCTTCGACAGCCGCGGCCCCTACGTCGCCGACGACCGCCGGCTGATCTCGCAGGTCTACGCCGTCCGCCAGGACAGGCGCTCCTACCTATCAGCCGCCGCCATCGCGGTGCAGGGCATCCGGCCCACCGACAACGATCGCACCTTTCCTCTGATCGGCCCCTTGGTGGAAGCCCACTACGAGCCCCGCACCCTGCTGATGGGTGGCCGCATACGCGCCCACGCCAGCGCCGTGTCGCTGGAGCGCGACCAGTCGCCGGACAACACCGCGGTCCGGACGCCTGGCCTCGACAGCCGTCGGCTCACGGGCGAACTGGACTGGCGCAACGCCTACACCTCGGCCGCCGGCCTCCGGCTGGAGCCTTTCGTCAACGTGCGCGGCGACGCCTACCGGCTGGGCGACGTGGCGACCGGCCTAGCCACCACGCGCGTGAAGTCCTTCTCCCGCGCCCTGGCCGTGGCCGGCGCCGATGTCTCCTACCCGCTATACCGGCGCGCCAAGGAGGCCACCGTCCTGCTCGAGCCGCTGGCCCAGATCGCGGTCTCGCCCGACGCAGAGCGGGTGGTGGTGTCCCGTGACGCCTCCGGCAAAGCGATCTACCTCAACGAGGACAGCATCGCCTTCGAGTTCGACGAGACCACCCTGTTCCGCGCCAACAAATTCCCCGGCTACGACCTCTACGAGGACGGCGCACGGGTGAACGTCGCCGGCCGGGCCTCGGTGATGTGGGACGACGGCCGCCGCGCCAGCCTGCTGGTCGGCCGCAGTTTCCGCAGCGAGGTCAACGACGTCTTCCAGGCCCGCACCGGCCTTAGGGGCAAGGCGTCCGAGTGGATCGTCTCCGGCGACGCCCAGCCCCTGCCTGGCCTGTCGCTGTTCGCCCGCGCCCGCCTGGACAGCGCCGACCTGGCCATCCATCGCCTTGAGAGTGGGGCCAACATCTCCACCAAGCGGGGATACGGGTTCGTCCGCTACCTGCGCGACGATTTCGACATCAACGGGGTCACCCGCGAGAACGTGGACATCGGCGGGGAGGTACTGTTCGCAAGCCGCTGGGGCGTCACCGCCTACGGCAACCGCGACATAGGACAAAATGCCTGGGTGATCAGAGACGTCGGCGTGTTCTACAAGGACGATTGCGTTCGGGTGGATCTGGTCTATCGGAAGGAGGACACCGTCATTGGACAGCTGGGGCCACGTGAGTCCATCTCGCTGCGCCTAACGCTCGCCACATTGGGCGGACCACTTTATGGCAGATAAGATCGCGACCCCGACCGGGGCGTCCCAAGGAATGACCTCATCCATGACCAAAGCGCGTAACGTGGCCGGCCATCGGGCCCGGGACGCGGCGATCCTGGCGCTGCTGATTGTGGCGTGCTCGCCGCTGGCCGGCCACGCCCAGTCCGACGAGATCACCGCCACCGCCCCTGCCGATGGGTTTGTACCCCCTGCGCCGACCGGTCCCCAGCCGCTTCAGGAATCGGTCGCCGCCATCGTCAACGACGACATCATCTCGACCTACGACCTGGGCCAGCGAATGCGCCTACTGATCGCCGTCTCGGGAGCCCAGCCCACGCAGGAGACTCTGCCCCAGTTCCAACGTGAGGCGCTCAGCGGCCTGGTGGATGAAAGGCTGCAGATCCAGGAGCTGCGCCGCGTCGAGAAGCAGCAGAAGATCGACATCCTCGCCACTGACCAGGAGGTCGATGAAGAGATCTCCGGCATGGCCCAGCAGAACAACATGACCCGGGACCAGTTCCTGGGCGCGCTTGGCGGCCAGGGAATCGGCGGCGGCACCCTGCGCCAGCAGATCCGCGCCCAGATGAGCTGGCAGCGCTGGATCCGTGGCCGCTACGGCAGCCGCCTGCGGATCGGCGACGACCAGATCAGGGCCGCCCAGCTCCGCCTCGCCGCCACCGCCGCCAGGCCGCAGTACCAGATCAGCGAGGTGTTCCTCGACGCCGGCCGCGCTGGTGGCATCGAACAGGCCACCCAGGGCGCCGCCCAACTCATCAGCCAGTTGCAGCAGGGCGCGCCCTTCGCCGCCGTCGCCCGTCAGTTCTCCTCCTCGCCCACCGCCGCGGCGGGCGGCGACGCCGGCTGGGTCAGCCAGGGCGAGATGTCGCCGGAGGTGGACGTCGCGCTGGAGCAGCTGCGTCCCGGCCAGCTCTCCCAACCCGTCCCCGTGAAGGACGGGGTCTACATCCTCTATCTGCGCGACAAGCGCGCCGGCGCCGGCGGTGAGGTGGTGAACCTCAAGCAGGTGGCTGTGCCGCTGCCCGCCGACGCCACCGCAGAGGCGGAGGCCGAGGCCCGCGCCAAGCTCATGGCCCTGCGGCCCTCCATCAAGGCCTGCTCGGACGTGGAGGCGGTGGCCGGCAAGTCCGCCGGCATCATCGCCGGCGACCTGGGCGAAGCGGAGGTCTCCGACCTGGCTCCGCAGTTCCGCGAGACCGCCACCAAGCTGAAGGTGGGCGAGGTCTCCGAGCCCATCCGCACCACGGTCGGCCTCCACCTGCTGGCGCTGTGCGGCAAGCGCGCCAGCGGGGACGCCCAGGCCAACCGCGAGGAGATCGAGGGCCGGCTCTTCTCTCAGCAGCTGAGCATGGTGGCCCGGCGGTACATGCGTGACCTTCGCAATTCGGCCACGATAGAGACGCGGTGAACCCCCGGCCGCTCGCCGTCACGCTTGGCGACCCCGCGGGCATCGGGCCGGAGATCATCGTCAAGGCCTGGAACGAGCTTCGCGGCGAAGGCCCGCCTTTCCTGGTCGTAGGCGATCACCAGGCCCTGGCCTCGGCCTCGGCCGCCGGCGGCTCGATCCTGCGCCGGGTCATCCAGCCCGCCGATGCCCTGGCCGTGTTCCCGGACGCCCTGCCGGTGCTCGACCTGCCCCTGCGCTCGGCCGTGGTGGCCGGCCAGCCTTCCCCGGCGGCTGCCGACTCCATCGTCCAGTGGATCGAGACCGCCGTTGGCCTGGCCCTGTCGGGTTCGGTTGCCGGCATCGTCACCGCCCCGATCTCCAAGGCGCCGCTCTACGAGGCGGGCTTCAAGTTCCCCGGCCACACCGAGCTGCTAGGACAGCTCACCGCGCAGGCGCGCTATGACGGCGCGCGCGGCCCGGTGATGATGTTCGCCGCAGGCGACCTGCGCGTCAGCCTGGTCACCATCCACATGCCGGTGACCCAGGTGCCTGCCGCGCTCAGCATCGAGCGGATCGTCCATGTGGGCCTGGTCACTGCTCAGGCCCTGCGCCGGGACTTCGGCGTCGACGCTCCAAGGCTCGCCGTCGCCGGCCTCAATCCCCATGCGGGCGAAGGCGGCGCCCTGGGCCGGGAGGAGATCGAGATCATCGAGCCCGCCATCCGCGCCCTGCGCGACCAGGGCGTAGCGGCTCTGGGCCCCTACCCGTCGGACAGCCTGTTCGCGGGCGAAATGCGCCAGCGCTACGACGGCG
>CANJKG010000249.1 GCA_947474775.1 Caulobacteraceae bacterium
CGAAGTCCGGCGAGTTGTCGAACTGGTCCCAGTAGGCCTTGGCCGACAGCCCCTGGACGTGGCCGCGCACGCTCTGCACATGCCGCACCCCGCAGGCGTCCCGCGCCAGATCGTCCGCCGCGTCCTGCAACTCCAGGAAGGCGTTCAGCGAGCACTTGGCGTCGATGACGAACACGCCCCCGCCCGGCAGGCGCACGGTCACGTCCGGCCGCCGGCGGCCCTCCTCGGTGTCGGTGGAGGCCTGCTCGTCGAAGTCGTAGCGGTGCGACAACCCCGCCGCCTCCAGCACATTGCGCAGGGTCTGCTCGCCCCAGCGGCCCTGCACCCCGGCCCCCCGCCGCAGCGCCGCCGACAGCTTGCGCGCCTCGTCCTGGGTGGCGGTGGACGCCGCCAGCATGGCCGCGATCTGCTCCTTCAGGCCGCCGCTGTCCTCGGCGCGGGCCTTCTCGGCGGCCGTCACCTGCTCCTGGAACTTCGCCAGGGTCTCGGCCACGGGTTTGAGCTGCGCCTCGATACGGGCCTGGGCCAGGGTCTCCCGGGCGCGGAAGGTCTCTTCCGTCTGGCGCACAAGCGCCTGAGCCACTGCGTCCGCCGACTGCGCCGCCTGGGCCTTCACGAACTCCGCGTGATCCTCGGCTTGGGCCTCGATCATCTTGAGCTTCGCCAGCGCCAGGGTGGCCCGCATCCGCTCGCGAAACGCCCAGGAGACGGCGGAGATGACCAGGACGCCCAGCACCGCGACAGCGAAGATCAGACCGTTCATGCTGCGTTCTTAGCGCCTCCGCTGAGTCGCGACCAGGGCGTCGCGGAACTGTCACACGCCGCCGCTAGCCCTCTTCCATGCCGATGCGCGACGACCTGGACGGCCCGAGCTACGGGGTCATCTGCGCCTACCGCTTCCTGGACGGGGCGCCACAGCCCCTTGAGCCCGCGCTCGCGCCCATCGGCGAGCCCGACGTGGGCTGGACCTGGACGCACCTGCGCCTGGGCGACGTGCGCGCCCGCGCCCGGCTGGCCCAGACCGCGAGCCTTCCCACTGACGCCAGGGAGTTGTTCGACGCGGCCGATGGCCGGGTCCAGATCAGCCAGGCCGACGGCTGGGTGTTCGGCGTCCTGCCGGACCTGGAGCGGGACCTCGCCGGCGGGGCGCAGGGCGAGGGCCGGCTGGTGTTCGCCATGGACGCCACCCGCCTGGTCACCGGCCGCGCCCATGCCCTGCGCGCCATCGACGACCTGCGCCGGGCGGTCCAGGGCGGCGCGGGCTTCCCGAGCCCCGCCGCGGCCCTGATCGAGCTGATGGAGCTCTACGTTCAGCTCATCGAGGACCTGCTGGACGGCCTCGGCGACGAGCTCGGCCGCATCGAGGACTATGTGCTCACCGCCCCCCAGCAGCCGCACGAGACGAAGCTCAACGCCGTCCGCCGCGCGGTCTCACGCCACCGCCGCGAGCTGCAGGCCTTGCGCAGCGTGCTGGCCCGCGCCCAGGCCGGCCGCCAGGGGCGCCGGATCGACTTTCTCGCCGAGGCCGGCGGCGACCTCCTGGCCTGGATCGAGGACGTGGACCGCGAAGCCGCCGGCCTGCAGGAACGCGGCCGCCTGCTGCATGAGGAGATGGACACCCTGATCACCGGCGCCACCAACCGGGCCATGGGAGCGCTGACGATCATCTCCACCCTGCTGATCCCGCCGACCCTGATCACCGGCGCCTTCGGCATGAACCTGCCGGGCATCCCCTTCGCCCACAGCAGCGCGGGCTTCCTCTGGGCGGCCGGCATCTGCGTGGCGGTGGTCAGCGGCGCGCTCTGGCTGCTGAAGCGGCGGGGGCTGCTGGGCTAAGCCGGCCGTCGCGCCTTCATGGCCTGGGTGATGGTGCCGTCGTCGAGCCAGTCCAGCTCGCCGCCCACCGGCACGCCCCGGGCCAGCATGGTCACCGAGACGTCCGACCCCGCCAGCCGGTCGGCCAGGTAGTGGGCGGTGGTCTGCCCGTCGACCGTTGCCGGCAGGGCCAGGATCACCTCGCGCACGGCGGGATCGCCGGCCCGCGCCGTCAGCCCGCCGATCCGCAGGGCCTCCGGACCCACGCCGTCCAGCGCCGAGAGCAGCCCGCCCAGCACGTGGTAGCGGCCCCTGAACGCCACCGCCCGCTCCATGGCCCACAGCGCGCCCACCTCCTCCACCACGCAGATCAGCGTCCCGTCGCGGCTCTGGTCGGCGCAGATCGCGCAGGGGTCCTGGGTGTCCAGCGAGCCGCAGGTCCGGCAGGTCTTCACCCGCTCCGCCGCCAAAGCCAGCGCCTCGGCCAACGGCGTGAGCAGCTGTTCGCGTTTCTTCAGCAGCGCCAGCGCCGCGCGCCGGGCCGAACGCGGCCCCAGCCCCGGCAGCTTCGCCAAGAGGCCAATCAGGCGTTCGATCTCGGGTCCGGCGGAGGCGGCCAAGTCAGAATTTCGGCAGGCCGGGGATGTTCAGCCCGGCCAGCGGCCCCGCCGCCTGGGACATCAGCTCGGCCTGGCGCGCGTCCAGGGCCCGCTTGGCGTCGGCGTGGGCGGCCACGATCAGGTCGGCCACCATCTCGGCCTCGCCGGGCGCCATCAGGCTCTCGTCGATATCCACCCGGGAAAGCTCGCCCGTCCCCTTGAGCGTCACCTTCACCAGCCCGTCGCCGGCCGCGCCCACCAGCACCAGCTCCTTCAGCTCCGCCTGGGCGCTGGCCAGTTTCTGCTGCATCTGCTGGGCCTGCTTCATCAGGCCGCCCAAGTCCTTCATGCCTCAGTCCTCATCACTCTCGTCGTCGTCGGGCGCCGGCGCGGCCTCGGGCTGCGGCAGGGCGCGCACGCCCATGATCTCGGTGCCCGGGAAGGCTTCCATCACCTGGCGCACGAAGGGGTCCCGGCCGATCTGGTCCAGCTCCTCGCGCTGCTCTCGCTTCTGGCGTTCCCAGGCGCTTTCGGCCCCGCCGCCGCCCTGGGCGGCGATCAGCCAGCGCTCGCCAGTCCATTCCTTCAGCCGCCCCACCAGCCGCTGCGCCAGGTTGGTCGGCGCGCCCGGCGCAGGCTCGTACTCAATGGCGCCTGGCCGGAAACTGATCGGGCGCACATAGCGCTCCACGTCCAGCTTGAGCGCGATGTCGCGCCGCTGCTCGATCAGCGCCAGCATGTCCTCATAGGTCTCCAGCCGGGGCGCGGCCTCGGCCGGCTGAGGCTGCGGCGCGGCCATCCGGGCCATGGCGCTCACCCCGCCGCCGCCGCCCGACGGGATCCCGCCTCCGCCGCCCAGGCCGACACCGCCCGGACCGGCGCCGCCCGCGGGCGCTTCGCCGGCCTGCAGCCGCTTCAGCGCCTCCTCCGGCCCGGGCAGGTCGGCGGCGTAGGCCAGCCGGATCAGCGCCATGTCCACAGCCGCCGCCGCGTCCGGCGCGCGGCGCACCTCATCATGCGCCTTCAGGAGCAGCTGCCACTGCCGCGAAAGCACCCCGGCCGAGACCGCCGCCCCCACCGCGGCCAGCCGCCCGGCCTGCTCCTTGGGCAGCACCAGCGCCTGCGGCCCGATGGCCTTGGCCACCGAGGCCCCGTGGCAGTGCTCCAGGAGGTCCAGCATCACCTGGTCGGGCGATGCGCCATAGCTATAGAGGGTGCGGAAGGTCTCGATGGCCGGCCCCGCCTCGCCGCGCATCACCTGTTCGAACAGCGAGATGGTCTGGGCCCGGTCGGCCAGGCCCAGCATGTCGCGGATCTCGCCGGCGCCCACAGTCTGGCCCGGGTCGGCCTGGACGATGGCCTGGTCGAGCATCGACTGGGCGTCGCGCACCGAGCCCTCGGCGGCCCGGGCGATCAGCATCAACCCCTCGTCCTCCACGCGGACGCCCTCGGCCTCGGTGATGGCCCTAAGGTTGGCGACGATCACGTCAGGCTCCACCCGGCGCAGGTCGAACCGCTGGGTGCGCGACAGGATGGTCACCGGCACCTTGCGGATCTCGGTGGTGGCGAAGATGAACTTGGCGTGCGGCG
>CANJKG010000250.1 GCA_947474775.1 Caulobacteraceae bacterium
CACCTACTGCCCCGACGTCTGCCCGACCGCGCTGACCTCGCTGGCCCAGGTCGAAGGACTGCTGGGGAAACGCCGCAAGGACTTCCAGACGGTGTTCATCTCGGTCGATCCGCAGCGCGACACTGTCGCCCAGATGGCCGCCTATGTTTCGGAGGAGAGCTTCCCCAAGGCGATTCGCGCGCTCACCGGCACGCCGGCCCAGACGGCGGCGGCGGCCAAGGCCTACCGGGTCTATGTGCAGAAGTCGGGAGAGGGTCCGAACTATCTCGTGAACCACTCCAGCATCATCTACCTGATGAACCCCAAGGGCCGCTTCGCCTGCGTGATTGCGACTCAGGCGCCGGCCGGAGAAATCGCCCATAAGATCAGCGCGGCGATGGCGAAAGGCTCCAACGCGGAGAGCTGCTAGTGCTGCCCCGAGAAGGGGTTGGACCTTTGCTAAGGTTTAGGCGTTATGTTGCGTCGCACAAAGAGGGCGACCGGCACACTCGGACGCCTGGAGGCCTAGAGCATGCTGTACGCCCTCTATGAGGCGGCTTTCTACGCTACGACGCCGCTGCGCTACGCGGCGTTGATGACCCGGGATTTCTGGAACTCGCCGCTCAATCCAGGGCGCGACAGCGACCTGGGCCGCTCGATCTACGCCCACACCGATCTGTTCGCGAACCTCACCCGCCGCTACGGGCGGCCGGAATGGAATATCGACAAGGTCCAGATCGACGGCCAGACAGTGCGCGTGCGACCCACCGAGGTGTGGTCCAGCCCGTGGGCCAAGCTGATCCACTTCAGCCGGGACATGGCCGACCTGCGCAAGGCCGGCCGCAAGGAGCTGGAGCCGGCGGTGCTGATCGTGGCGCCGCTGTCGGGCCACTACGCCACCTTGCTGCGCGGCACCGTGGAGGCCTTCCTGCAGGATCACGAGGTGTTCATCACCGACTGGTCCAACGCCCGCGACGTGCCGATGATGGAGGGCCGGTTCGGCTTCCACGACTATATCGACCATGTCCGTGAGATGCTGCGTCGACTGGGGCCGCGTCCGCACGTGGTGGCCGTTTGCCAGCCGGGACCGCCGGTGCTGGCGGCAGCCTCGCTCATGGCCGAGGACGGCGAGGAGTGCCGCCCGGGCTCGATGACCTTTATGGGCTCGCCCATCGACGCGCGCCTGTCGCCCACGGTGACCAACAAGCTGGCGGAGGAGAAACCCTTCGCCTGGTTCCAGTCGAACGTCATCTACACCGTGCCCGGCCCCTATCCGGGGGTCGGCCGGCGGGTCTATCCAGGCTTCGTGCAGCTGGCGAGCTTCATGTCCATGAACATGGAGAAGCACCAGGAGGCGCACCGCCGCTACCTGTCGCAGCTGATGGATGGCGACGGGGACTCCGCGGACAAGCACCTGGAGTTCTACGACGAGTATCTCTCGGTCCTGGACCTCACCGAGGAATTCTACCTGGAGACCATCGACGTGGTGTTCCAGAGCTACCTGCTGCCGAAGGGCGAGCTCTATCACCATGGCCGGCGGGTGCGTCCGGAGCGGATCACCGACATCGGCCTGATGACGGTGGAGGGCGAGCACGACGACATCTCCGGCATCGGCCAGACCCAGGCGGCCCACTTCCTCTGCCTCAGCCTGCCGCCGGAGCTCAAGGAGGACTACATCCAGCCCCACGTGGGCCACTACGGGGTGTTCAATGGCAAGCGGTTCCGCGAGGAGATCTATCCCCGCGTGCGCGACTTCATCCACCGGATGGACCACTCCACCATGGTCCAGCGCCCGGTCCGCAAGTACAAGGCCAAGCCCCAGGCCGAGATCGTTTCGATCCGGCCGCGCGCGGTTCAGGGTTGACCGCCGCAATAACGCCCCTCGGGGGATGAAAACCGGGCCGACTCTCCCCTAGTATCGGGGTAATGAGTCTCCTCAGACGCACCTATGCCGACGGCGACCAGCTGGAGGTCGCCGGCACGCCCGTGACCCTGAAGGTCAACCGCCGGGCCCGGCGGGTCTCCCTGCGCCTTGACCGGACGCGCCGCCAGATCGTGGCCACGGCGCCTTCGGTACGCCGGCTGGACGAGGCCGCCGCCTTCGCCAGGTCGCGGGCCGGCTGGATCGCCGAGCGGGTGGCCGAGCTGCCCCAGGCCGCCCCCATCTCGCCCGGCATGCTGATCGAGGTGTTCGGCCAGCCGGTGCGGCTGGAGGCGGGGCCGGGCCGGGCCCGCTGGATCGAGCCGCCGGACGGCTCCACCCCTCGCATCGCCGCCATGGGCGAGGGCGAAGGCTATACGCGGGCGGTGACGCTGGTGTTGAAGAAGCGCGCGGCGGCGGTGCTGGGCGAGCGCACGGCCTTCTACGCCGGCCGGCTGGGCGCGGCCGAGCCCAAGGTGACGATCATGGACGCCAGGGCCCGGTGGGGATCTTGCCGGCCTGGGATCCGGGGCGGGCTGGCCTCGATCCGCTATTCCTGGCGCCTCGCGCTGGCCCCCTTCGCGGTTGCCGACTACGTGGCCGCCCACGAGTGCGCCCACCTGCTGGAACTGAACCACGGCCCGCGCTTCTGGGCCCACGTCCGCGCCCTGGTGGGCGACGAGCGGCCCCACCGGGCCTGGCTGCGGGCGGAAGGCGCGAGGCTCCACGCCTTCGGGCGCCTATAGCGCCGTCCACCTCCCCCTGTTCGCGCGCCAGGCACGCGGGGGAGATTTTGTCAGTGCGGCGGCTCGGCTGGCTGTGAACCCTCATCCCGGCGACCGCCCAGCATGTCGCCGATGCCGTCGATGACGTCGCCGATCACGTCGGTGGGGGAAGGCTCGGGCTCGATGATCCCGCCGGGGATCGGCTGCACCTTCAGGCGGGGCAGGGTGGCGGTCATGTAGTCGCGCCAGATGGAGGCCGGGGCCGCGCCGCCGGTGATCCGCTTCATCGGCTTGTTGTCGTCCTTGCCGACCCAGACGGCGGTGACGAAGCCGCCGGTGTAGCCGACGAACCACGCGTCGCGGTAGTCGCTGGTGGTGCCGGTCTTGCCCGCAAGGTCGTAGCCGGCGACCTGGGCCCGGCCGCCGGTGCCGGAGGTGATCACCTCGCGCAGCATCTGGTTCATGTACTGCAGCGCCGGCGTGCCGATCACCTGCTGGCGCTGGCCGCGGTCGACATTGTGGTCGTAGAGCACCCGGCCGGTGGCGGTGCGGATGCGCTCGATGCCATAGCCCTTGGCGGTGAAGCCGCCATTGGCCAGGGGCGCGTAGGCCTGCGCCATCTCCAGCGGGCTCACCTCCACCGCGCCCAGCGCCATGGAGGGATCGAGCTGGATCGGCGAGGTGATGCCCAGGCGCCTGGCCGTGGAGGCCACATTGGCGGTGCCGACCTCATTGGCCAGCCGCGCGGCCACGGTGTTCACCGACTGCGCCAGCGCCGTCTGCAGGACGATGGGGCCGAGATATTCCCCGGTGTAGTTCTTCGGCTCCCAGGTCCCGATGGTCACCGGCTCGTCCACCACGGGGGTGAGCGGCGTGCGGCCGGCCTCCATGGCGGTGAGGTAGACGAAGGGCTTGAAGGCCGAGCCCGCCTGGCGCCTGGCCATGGTGGCGCGGTCGAACTGGGACTGCAGGTAGTTGACCCCACCCACATAGGCGCGGATGCGGCCCTCGCCATCGAGGGATACCAGGGCGGCTTGCTCGACCCCCTGGCCCTTGGCGGCCCCCACGCCGCGCTGCACGGCCTGCTCGGCCGAGGCCTGCAGCGGCAGATCCAGGGTGGTCTCCACCACCAGGTCCTCTGTGGGCTCGCCCACCAGGGCGCGCACCTGGTCGTCCACCCAGTCGGTGAAGTACTGCGCGCGCTGGTTAGCCAGCACCGGATTGACGCGCACCTTGTTGCGGAACGCCTCGGCGCGCTGGGCGGGCGTGATGGCCCGCATCTCGACCATCTCATCCAGGACGATGGTGGCCCGCCGGGCGGCCCGGTCGCTGGCCGAGACCGGG